>JAFSYZ010000227.1 GCA_017455785.1 Candidatus Methanomethylophilaceae archaeon | reverse complement strand
GACATCCTTCCGAACTCATACGACAACATCGGTGATGTCACCATAATCAAAATCCCTGATGAGTTGCAGTATATGAAACACGAGATCGGGGACGCCCTGGTCAAGGCATCGAAGAATACCCGCTGTGTCCTGATGGATTCCGGGGTCAAAGGAGAACTGAGGATCAGGGACCTGGAACTTATCGCAGGGAAAGGGCCTTCGGAGACAAGACACCGTGAATCAGGCGTCACCATCATGACCGATCCGGCCAAGGTGTACTACAACCCGAGATTGGCAACGGAAAGGGAACGCATCGCGAGCATGGTGAAGGACGGCGAGGTGATAATCGATATGTTCGCAGGTGTCGCACCTTTCCCGCTTACCATCTGCAGATATGCACATCCGAAGATCGTCTATTCCATAGACCTCAACCATGATGCCGTGGAATATGCGAAAAGGAATGTGAAATTGAATCGTTTCAAGAATATCATCGTTCTGGAAGGCGATGCAAGGGAGATCGTGAAGGATCTGCCTATGGCGGACAGGGTACTGATGAACCTACCGCAGATTGCAAAGGAGTTCCTTCCGGATGCTCTGATGAAGGTCAAGAAAGGCGGCATGGTCCATATGCACAGCATAATGGAACGCGGTGCCGCCGAGGAGAACTGCCGTTCGCTGATCTCCGATATGCAATCCAAAGGATTGGATTGCGAACTGTCCGAACTGAGGGAACTGAAGACCTACTCGCCTACAGCGAGCGTCTATGTCCTCGATATCATCAGGAACTGATCACTTCTTCAGAGGATCCAGGACTATACCGGTGGAACCCTGATAGTGTCCGCTCCTCTTCTCATAGCTCTTTATCGATGCTGATGACAGCGTCTCGAATACGATCTGACAGAACCTCTCGCCAATTGGATATTCCACATCATGGTCATTTGTGTTGTAGCATCCGAACGTAAGCGTACCTTCGTAACCGGCATCGATCTTGCCGAACACACCTATGAGTCCCTTCCTCATCCATGTGGTCCTCATCCAGAGCTGGGCACACATGTCATCGGGCATCCTGACCCTCTCCTTGGTGGAAACGAATGCCATGGTCCTCGCAGGTATCTTCACCGTGCCTTCCTTGTAGATCGTGTCGGAACCGTTGATCTTGATCTCTGAGATCGTGACGTCATAACCGTTGGGTGTCAAGTTCTTCTCGATGAAATCTGAGATCCCCAGACAGCCGTTGGAGATGCTCTCCGCTATGTCCTTGTCCGAGAGTATGGTCATGATACCCCCTATGGCATAGAGTGTAGATAAACCATAGTTACCGTGTAAGGATGACGGCGTCGCACGAACTACACTTATAATCGTTAAATCGATACATAGGCAGGTGATTCTTCTGACAAAGGAATTCGACGATGTCGATGAATGGAGCGATAACGGCTCCAGGGAATTCGATGAATACGCCGAATTCGACAATGAGAAGTATCGTAATTTCGACGAGGTGGAGGAGTTCCACCAGGATTATGCGGAATTCCCCATGGAGGACCGGGAAGATGAAGGCCCTCCAAGAAAAAGGGATGATAAGAAGGACGACTCCGTTGTCAAGAACCATTCCGCACACATATCCGCCACACAGGTACTGGCCACCACGGTGGTTGCATTGGTCGTCGTGACAGGCATCTTTATTCCTGTTCTTGAGAACAAAGACACCATGGTCTACATCGACGGGTCCGCGATGGATGGTATCGTTTGGTATTACGTGTCCATGTCATACTACGACGAGAACATACCGTACTACGCCGTACTGCTCGATAATGGCAGCATAATCAACCAACAGGTGATAACCGAGGGCTATGCCGAGTACAAGAGCACGGATTTCGTCGAGGGTCACGAGTACGCTGTAGAGGTACGTTCCGGAAGCCCGCCTCTTTATACCGTAGAGAGGAAGGTCATATCCGAACCGTCATCCAAGGTCTACGTGGTGTTGGACCATCTGGATGCAGCCAATAACTCCATCGACTACGGTCTCACGTTATACGGCACCGGTGCCACAGCGACCGTTACGCTCCTGGATGCGCAGTACAACGAGGTGTACACCAAATCGATATCCGAGGGTTACGACAGCGGAATCGTTGAGAACCTCTCCAGCGGTCAGACTTACTACCTGGATGTGGCCAACAGCACGGACACGTTGTTGTTCGAGGAGGTTACGATACCCACCTGATGATACATCAGGGAAGGGTCACTGAGAATCAAGTTTACTCCCCGGATGGGGAAGATGATACGGAAAGATAACATGGCTAACGACAATCCGAACAAAGTCAAAGGCCTGAGCGGCATGGATAGCGAGCAGCGCGCTTACCTGATAACGCTGGCAGTGTTGGGTATAATCTCACTGGTGGCGTTGATCTTCGATGCACAGCTGTTCGGAGCAGACTCGCCGTTCAGGAACAATCTGGGCGACAACAGTGTGATCAACTTCATCTATCACAGCATCCCTGCTGTATTCAGGACCTGTCAGATCCTCTTCGTGGCACTGCTGCTGTTCTTCGTGCTCAGGGAGATACAGAAAGGAATCAAAGCGGACACCAACTTCCAGACATCCTTGAGGTTGATAATCAGCTTCACAAGGTATGCGATATTCATCATAGCGATCATCGCCGTATTGGCAAGCTGGGGTGTGGACACACAGACACTCCTCGTCAGCGCCGGTATCTTGGGACTGATCATAGGTCTCGGCGCCCAGTCGCTCATCGCGGATATCATCGCTGGACTGTTCATCGTGTTCGACGGGATATACAAGGTTGGTGACATCATCGTCGTGGAAGGATGGAGGGGTACCGTCATGGAGATCGGCATCCGTACCACCAAGATCATCGATGCCGGTGGAAATATCAAGTACATCAACAACAGCACCATCAGAGCAGTTGTCAACCAAAGTCAGGAACTCTCCGTGATCAAGACGGAGCTGAGCATATTCTACGACGAGGACCTTGAAAAGGTGGAGTTATTGATCAAGGACTATCTGCCGAAGATCGCCGGTAGGATCCCGTACATCGTGAACGGACCGTACTACAAGGGTGTGAACGGGATGTCCAACAGCAGTGTGGAACTCCTGTTCCTGGCAGAATGCGATGAACATAACTTCTATCTTGCAAAAAGAGCGCTCAACAGGGAGATCTACAGGATGGCTAACGAGCTCGATATCAAGATCCCGTACGATCAGATAGTCGTCAACCAGCCGTTGCCCGAGGGAACGTTCGGTAAGGATACCGTCACACCCGAGAAGAAAAGAGAAGCTACAGCGTTCGCTTATAACCAGGCTGAGATCGCCAAGGATATGGAAAGAGAGAACGAGAACTGAATTCCCTTACGGGGGTGCGTACCATGCCGGCGCACCCCTGGTATCATCTTTTCTGCATCTTCCAATAGAAATCCATCACCTGTTCAGGTGAGTATTCATCATGGTCCATCCACCAACGGACGGTCTCCGTGAATCCCGATACGTATTGATCGATGACGTAGTCCTCAGGTACATCCTTCGGGAAGACCATCTTGTCCTTATCGAACATCTCCATCAGGCGTTCCTTGAAGTAGGACATGAAGACACTGCCTGTCTCCGATGATAGGATACTCCTGATAGCACTGCGGCTCTCGTTCAGGTGATACAACAGATGCGTGAGCTCGTCCTCCAGGCTGTCCCTGTCGGAGAAATCATGATGCTCCTCCTTCTTGTGCTGTCCTGAGAAGGCATGATTGAAGATGTCCTCGCACATCGCCTTGAGTAGATCCTCTTTCGTCTCGAAATGAGAATAGAACGTGCTCCTGCCTATGTCGGCACGGTCGATGATGTCCTGGATCGTAGTGGCTGAATAGCCTTTTTCATCCAACAATTCGGTAAAGGCACGGAATACGGACTTCCTTGTTTTTATCTGCCTACGGTCCATGAAATCTGTATTTCGTGTTACGTTCATAAGCCTACCGATTAACAGATGTCAGCCTTGATTAAAGATTGTTACGTTACGGAACAGGCTGTTCATGATGTACATCGATAGTTTATCGGAAAATGATGAAAAGGAAATCGGGGCCAGGCCCCGATGATAAGGGTTTCAATTGATCTTCCTGACTTCCTTGCGGACGAAATTGTCGGAAGATATACGAAGCACCATACTGCCCGGACGGTAGTAATTGCTTGCACCGTGTTCGAACTTGACGTTCTTCAGCTTGGAGTTGATGACAGCATACACGATAGCAGATATGACTATCCCTATCAGGGCCCCTACGGCCAATGCCCCGATGCTGAACTCTCCCTCGGAACAGTACCAGATCACCGTGGCCAATGTTGTAATGGCTATAATGATGATCGCGATCACTCCGAACAGCTTCTTCAGGTCCCAAGGCAGATTTCCGACGATCTTGCCGGTCTGTCCGTTCATAGCGAACGAGAAGTTGCGGTCCTCCCATTTGGTATTCATCAACCATACAGGATACAGGACGTAATCCACATTGGAAGACTTCGCTTTGACATCCGTTCCGCGGACGGATACCTCGTCATAGTGTACCGTGGTCCTGAAGGCATCAACGGACCCTTCGGTCATACGCTGCTTCACACGGGGACGGACCTGGTCCTGATCGATATCATACTTGTCCGCCACGTAACCGGACAGATAACCGGTGTTGAAGTCCTCCACTTGGTTGTAGTCGAAGGGTTCGATGGACTCCATCAAGTCGTCGGGGATCTTCGAAGAACCGTCGGCTGGCACATGATCGAACGCTATGTCGCCTGCCCTCCTCACGTCGTAATACTTGCGCTCTACGTATTCGGAGTCGCCCTTCTTGTATCTCCTCTCGTTCACACCCGTGAACCTTATGTCGGCGAAGAGCTCGGCATCATACACCCAGAATGGTGCATAAAGACCCTTGATCTCCTCTAGCTTATTGTTCTCGATGAAACGTTTGGGGATGAACCATGATTTCTGGCAGTGTTCCTTCAATGCGTTCAACGCCTCGTCCTTGGTACGTTTGAACGGGATGACCTTGTCAGGCTTCAAAACCCCACTCAGCCTTCCCTTGAGTATGACAGCACTCCCGCAGTACGGGCATAGGGTCGCCGTCGTATCGGCATCCGTATAAATGTCACCGCCGCATGATTCGCATTGGTATTCCGACATCATACCCATCTCGGCCTCGTCCCACTCCTCACCGGCATTGGATGCCAGTTCATAGTTCTGGGAGAGGTCCTCGTTACCCATCATCTCCTTGACATCGAACTCGCTGTCACAGTACGGGCATTTGATCTTCTGTGAGTCCACGTCGAACTGCAGCGTTCCGCCGCAACATGGACATTTATGCTCTATCACATCGGACATGTTATCATTTCTTGTCCTCGTCTCCGAACGGATCTCCGCATTCCGGACAGAACTTCGGAGGTTTCGTCGGATCCTCAGGTTCCCATCCGCATTTGTCGCAGCGGTACTGAGGCGCTCCTTCCGGTTTCTTCGCTCCGCATTCTGCACAGAACTTCCCTTTGTTCACTGCACCGCACGAGCATTTCCATCCGTCCTCGGGCTTCTTGGAACCGCATTCGGTACAGAACTTACCTGATGCCATTGCACCGCACGAACATTTCCACTGTCCTGCAGGAGGTGCCTGTTGTGGAGGTTGCTGCTGCGGGGGCTGCTGCTGTTCGGCCATGTTGTAGTATCCCTGGGCACCCATTCCGGTACCGGTCATCTGACCTATCATTCCGACTCCCATCAAACCTGTGACTGCACCTGCCTCGTTACCTGCAGCGGTCTTAAGGGCCGATGCCTGTGCCTCGACGAGTGTCGCACCTGCCATGGCAGGATTCCTGAGTATGGCGGTCTTCTGAGCGGTCTTGATGAGCTCCGCATCCTCCGGGGGCAACGAGACAGAACCGATGGCGATGCTGACGACCTCCAGTCCGCGTATCTCGGACCACTTCGCAGACAACGCCTCATTCATCGCTTTCTGCAGGTCCTCGGTGTGATTCACGATCTGGTTAGGACGGAGTCCCATGTCTGACATCTTACCGAAACCGGGCTGCAAAGCGGCAACGAACTCCGCTTTCAGCTGATCGTCGATCTCCGCTCTGCGGTACTCTGTTGTGACGTTTCCGCAGACGTTCTGGTAGAACAGGATGGGGTTCGCGATTTTGTATGAGAAGATACCGAAGCAGCGTACCGCTACATCAATATCCAATCCGATGTTCATATCCACGACACGGAACGGTATCGGTGTGGAGGTACCGAACTTGTTGTCGATAATCTCCTTCATGTTGAAGTAGTAGACGCGCTGGTCCTTACCTGTGTCACCGCCGTATGTGAAACGCCTTGCCATCGTCTTGATGACATCCACAACCGCCTTACCCAGATTGCCCACAAAGACACTGGGCTCGGTCGACTTATCGTAAGTGTACTCACCGGGTTCAGAACAAACATCGACGATCTTCCCCTGCTCGACGATGATCATACACTGACCATCTGCCACAGCGATACCTGACCCGTTGCTGATGATGTTGTCGTGACCCTTGGTGTTGGAGGAGCGCTTCCCCACCTGCTTGACCCCCCTCACCATGAGAAGTTCCTTGGGGATAGCTTCGCAATAGAAGAACTCCTTCCATTGGTCCGCCAATGTTCCGCCGACGGAACCGGATAGTGCTTTGATTAATCCCATGGCCCACTGTATACACGTAATGATTAAAACGACTATCGATGTATGCTGGTCTTAGTCTGTGGAAAGACTCACTGCTGGAGCTGTTTCAATGCGTCCCTGACCTTCTCAAGATCTCCGTTGTAATCCCTGAAGAGCATCTCCAACTGCGCAGGCTGGCTATATCCGTAATCGACACAGAATCCCACATCGTGGTATATCCTTGAGACCATCAAGGTCACGGCACAGGTGACGGCATCCTTCTCTTCTTCGGAGAATGAATCGGGGCTTGTCTGCGATACCAATGTCTGGAAATCCATCTCCTTGAGCCTCGGCAGCTTTCTGTAGTCCGCAACGGCATGCAGTATCTCGGTCAGTTCACCGTCGGTGACGCTTACTGGGATGTACCTCTCAGGATTCTTGTTGATCTTCCTCTCGGGGACCTTGGGGATCATGAGCTTATCGTTCTTCTTCCCCTTCTCGCAGAGCATCAGACGCTCCTTGTCCATGTAGAGCTCCCTTCCGTGGTCGGTGAGTATACTGACACAGCAGATCGAGAACGCCTCGGCCGGCACTAACATACGTCCGTTGGCCTCTCCTGTGACTATGTAATCCTTGACACTCTTTTCAACGGAGACCTTGTCCCTGGGCGTGGCTTCTTTCGGTTTCTCAGGATACAGCGGAGGGTACTTCGGATCGCTTACGAATCCGAACTCCTTGGCAATCTTCTCCATCACATCGGAATCATCGGCCGGAGCCTCGTTCTGATAATCGATGAGTTCGGGGTTAAGAGACATACGATCCTCGGTCTTCCCCTCCCATGTGATGTTAACCTTCCTCATCACACTGAAATCATAGATGTACAGGATCTTCTGTCCCTCGTACATGGAAATTCCCATATCTAACTCATCGAAGATCTCATCCCCGATATAGAACGGACCGATATGCGTACAATCCTCGGATATGAACTCATGGAAATGGATGTCCTCCCAACCCATCGCCTTCTGTATTATGTGATGCAGATCGAAGAACGATGTATCGTTGGGAACAGCTACCTTCCTTTTGACTACAGGCTGTGAATCAACCAGTTCTAAACCGAGGACGTACCAATCCATGTTTGCGTGATTACGTCATCGGTTATTATTCTGTCCATCAAAAAATGTGACTTATCGAATAGAACAGGACACAGGGTGCTTTAAGCACCCATGTCCTGATCACTCTGATTCTGACCAGACCTTCAGTTCGCCTGTTCCCTTCCCCGTGCATATGAAGGTGACATCGACCGTCATTGTGGTACCCAATAGGCTCATCTGTCCCTCGCTGCTCATTCCGGTCTCGTCCGTGTAATGGTAACTGTAATTCAAATAAGTCCTTCCTGCCAGAGAATCCAATGTCAGGTTGGCATCATCCGTCAGGGTGAGAATATCGCCTGTCTTGTACTCCTTCCCATCGAGAGTAAGCTTGACATTGCTCCCAACCGTACACGTGAGATAGAGGACATCTTCTTCCTCCGGGGTCGGAGTACTGTGATTGGTATTGTCCATGACTGCGATCATGCCTATCATAACCAAAGGCAACAGCACGACCAGGAACATTGCGATCGATTTGATCTTCACACCCATATCTTTCACCGTTCTGAATATCGACTCGTTGAGTAGTTAATAGCTACGCTGTCAGACATCTGGATTGATAATAAACTACCAATCGGTAGTTTTTTATCCGTCACAGACCGATACTCATTACGAGGATCGATGACCAAGAGGAACACGAAGGAGGACATCCTGACGGCCACATTGGAACTGGCGGCCGAGAAAGGGTTAGGGAACGTGTCGATGCAGCAGATAGCCGACATGGTAGGCATCAGGAAGGCATCACTCTACAACCACTATCCTTCCAAGGATGACATAGTCGATGCTATGTACAGCACGATCAGGGAGGCCTCCAAGAAGAGAGCTGAGGTCGAGACTGATTATGAAAGACTGGTGTCCGAAGGTTCATTGGAATCTATCCTGACGAATGCCGTCGATTCCTACAGGATGATAGTGAGTGATCCTCAGATGAACCTGTTCTACAGGATCCTCATGAATGAGAGGTCAGTCAATTCGGTTGCATCGGAGATAATGGTCAGAGAGACCGAGACGATGATCGATGCTACAAAAAGGCTCTTTGAGGTCATACAAAAGAAAGGGAAAGCAGAATTCCACGACATTGATTCGGCCGCCATCTCATTCGCCATGGCGGTTCATTCGATCATCGATCATGAGTTCGATCTGCTTCAGATAGGTAAGGATTGTGAGAACAACATGATGGGGAAATTCATCAGAGAATTCTGTCACGCATACGGAAAGGAGGAATGAGCATGGATTATGAGATGATGAAAAAGATGGGCATCTTAGCGATGATCAGCGGCATTCTGAGTGTCGTGTTCTATCTGCTGCATGACATCGTAGGCGCGATGAACTATCCCGGATACGATGCGATGAAACAAGCCGTGAGTGACCTCACCGCCCTGGATGCACCCTCATTCGCCGTAGCGAGCGGATATTCCGCTGTTTACGGGATATTCAGCTGTCTCTGCTGTGTACTCTTGTGCTTATTGATGGTGAACGAACGCAAGGGTCTGAGGATCGGCATCTATCTGTTCACAGCTATGGAATTCATTTCTGCAATCGGATACTCCCTTTTCCCGCTGACCAGCGGAGGTTACGACGGAAGCTTCCAATCCTTCATGCATGTGTATGTGATCACCATACTCGTAGTGTTGCTGTCGATAGTCTCCCTGCTGATGATATCGATATCCGGATTCAAGGACGGGAAGAAAGTGCTCGGGATCATCGCTACGATCGCATTGTTGCTGATGTTCATAGGGGCCGCAGGCAGCATGGCCGTCCCTAAGGATATATTCGGTCTGGTTGAAAGGTTCAGTACATACAGCGCAGTCGTGTTCACAGGGGTATTGGGAATCTACGTTTACATGTGCATCAGAGATACAGATACGATCTGAAACGTCAAAGCATCTCGATAACGTTATGGGGATTCCTTCTTGAACCGGAACTTCTCCTTCAGTTCCTCAAGTTTCTCAGGATGTTCCTTCAGATATCTTCTGGCGTTTATGTCGATCTTTATGTTGATCACGACTATGGATAACAGGACGAATGCTATCCCTATGAAGTCCAACAGGTCCAAGGTCTCATCGAATACCAATGCCCCTATCGCTGCAGAGGAGACCACTTCGAACAATGCGATTATGGAGATTACGGTAGGAGGCAGATACTTCGCACTCCAGGCATCCAGGAACATAGGGATCAACGATGCGATTATGCCCAGACCGAACAGGTATGGGACGACATCGAAATCGGTGAAGGCGTTGAAGATCACCTCGTGATTGATGAATGGTAAGGCGATAAGATCCGCTATCAACGAACAGAACATGACGTATGCCAACGGATCATATCCTCTCTGATAACTGAACGTCCCTCCCATGATGTATATGGCTACGAACAATCCTGAGATCAATGCGGATACGATCCCCATGGATGTTATATCCCCCGTACCGAACATCCCTCCGGTGATCATGGTACAACCCGCGAAGGCCACCAACATAGCGATGATCTTCCTGCGGTCCACCTTCTCCTTGAATATCAACAGGGTGATCACGATGATGTAGAACGGGAACATCATCTGAAGGATCGATGCCAATGCCATCGGGAGATTATCGATGGCATAGAAGAATGCGATATCCGCCATCAACTTGAATACACCGAATGAAAGGAAGAAGAGGATGGCACGCAGGTCCACTTTCAGCAATTGACGTTTGAATATCAACACGATTATGAATATCGTGATGAACGTGATGCCCAGTCTGGTAAAGGTGATGTCTATGGAACTGAACCCTATCTTATCAAGATAACGGGAGAATAATCCGACGAGACCGTACATCATGTCACTTATGACCAAGATGAACATCGCCTGAGTCTTGTTGAATTCCAAAGGTTCTCCCCTCGTTCTTTTACGATACTAGCAGTATCCGTTAATACATATAAAACTGACAAACCGCATAGTCGTAAAAAGACAGTTAATTAGTATCCTTTACGAATGATTTTATACAGACTCAACAAGTCGTATCCATGGAAAAGGGGTTGCCATCACGCTTATTCGCCTTCACAGTGGGTCTGTTCGTGATGACATTGGGTATCGCGGTATCCACCAAAGCGGACATAGGTACGACGCCCATCTCTTCCATACCCTTTTCAATCAATCTTACCACAGGCATCGATTTCGCGTTGGTCACATTCATCTACAACATCCTTCTGATATTCCTTCAGTACCTTATACTGAGGGACAAATTCACACTGATACACCTTATACAGTTGCCGGTGACCTTCGTCTTCAGTCTGTTCACCAAGATCACCGTCGATATTGTCTCATTCCTGGAACCGTCATCATACCTTGGAAGTTGGATCCTGATGATCGTCAGTGTCCTGCTGCTAGGGATAGGTATTGCGATGATAATCAATTCGAAGATCTCGATGATGCCCGGAGAGGGTGCGGTCCTTGCATTGAATCAGAGATTCTCCGTTCCATTCAGCTGGATGAAGGTCGCATTCGACACCACCAACATCGTTATCGCCGGCATCATCTGTCTTGTCGGTCTCGGAGAGTTGGTAGGCGTCAGGGAAGGCACCATCTTCGCAGCATTCACAGTAGGTTTCGCCGTAAAATATTCCAACAAGATAATCAAACACCTCTTCCCGGATCCCGATAATAACCTGGATTGAGGATATTATCAAATAACAAATCGAACAATCCATGATGGAGGTGTGAGATGGCAAACTTCAGCTCTCTGGAAGAGGCGCAGGAATTGTTCAAGAACGACAGGTTCGCAACGACCAACGGTGCCAAGATCGAAGAGATCACAGACGACCATTGTATCTGCAGTATGGAGATAACCGATAATCACAGGAACGCACTCGGCGGCGTTATGGGCGGAGCCATCTTCACATTGGCGGACCTAGCATT
>JAFSYZ010000226.1 GCA_017455785.1 Candidatus Methanomethylophilaceae archaeon | reverse complement strand
GACCTCATCCTTGCCGGTATGTGCCATCGCCCTTTCCGTTACTTCAGCGAGCATACCGAAACAGGTCTCCTGTACCGAGAATGCGATATCCTCCAGACGGTATCCTTTCTTGTACAGGTTGACGGCCGCGGTCATGATGCCCGAGAAGGAGATATCCATTCCTTTGACGGAGTAGGGGAGTTCCAGAAGTTTGTCCCCTTCCTTGGCCAGTTTCTCGATGGTCGGTCCGGCATAGTAGCCTAGACCGAGTTCCCTTCCCAGTTTGTCCAGCATATTGCCTATGCCGACATCCAGGGTCTCTCCGAATATCCTGTACTTCCCGTTCGCGAAAGCGATTATCTGTGTGTTCCCGCCGGATGCGTACAGCAACGCGGGATCGGTACAACCCGTGGTGGCCCTTCCGATCTCCACATGTGCGACGCAGTGATTGACACCGACTATCGGTCTGTCCAGCATGAGTGCCAGTGATCTTGCCGCAGTGGCGGCCACCCTTAGGCACGGACCCAATCCCGGTCCTTTTGAGAATGCGATCACATCGACCTCCTTCATAGACACGCCGGCCTCTTCCAAGGCTTTGGTTATCAATCCGGGTACGACATCGGCATGATGGTTGGCCGCCTCCCTTGGATGCAGTCCCCCTTCCGGAGGTCTGTACATGTCGAGGACGTTGGCAAGTACCTTCCTTTCGCTGTCGACGATTCCGACGCCCAACGTATGTGCCGTTCCTTCGATGCCGAGTGTGATCATCCGTCCTTGCTAAGCGGTCCTTGTTAATAACCGATTGGTCGAGGTTGCGGATTCGAGACAATCTCCATTTATACAAAAAATGTGATGCATGTGGCATGTTCAAGATGGATACATCCGAACTCTCGGGTCCGATGACGGGATATTTCATCTCCGGTATCATAATGCTGATCACCGGAATCTATGTGATATCCACAAGGGCACAGCTCTTCGATATAGCCGAGAGCACGTTCGCGATGGTGATTCTCGGGGCAATATTGCTTTTTAGCGGATTCCTCTGCCTGAAGAACGCGTATCTTCTGGACGGATTGACATCGATCCTGAAATCCGTTGTGACGATATCCATCTCGGTAAGCATACTCACCAGTACGTACATCTTCGGTGACATAATGCACGTGGTCATCGCTATCGCGTTCGTCATAATAGCAGTGATGGCATTCATGGTCTTCGAGGATCTGATCATGGCCACGAACATCCTCTGGGCGATATTGATGATCGTGTCCATGAACTTCCTGAACGACATGTACTACGTCATCGGTGCGGTGTGCATCATAGCCTTCGTCATAGATATGATAGCCTTCTATAATGACTGGAAGATGATCAGCGGTATGGACGCTGACTACGAATCCAAGTTGTACAAGAAGAAGGAATGAGGCTTTATCCAGTACATCCAATCTATCGTAACCTATTTTAATAGGAATTGTATCAAGGGGAATATCGGGCCCATGGTCTAGGGGTTATGACGTCACATTGACATTGTGGAGGTCGCCGGTTCAAATCCGGCTGGGCCCACCATCCCTTAGTTTTGGGTCGTTGTTTCTGATGATTTGGTTCTTAAGGCGATAGTGCCGACTATATGCGTCCTTTGTCCCTCATATGACGGAAAATGGGGCGATGTCAATGTACTTTTATACCGTTAAGTGTATGTTGCTGGATATGGAAGATAGCAAATTCTGTTCCAGTTGCGGCCGTTCGGTCGAAGCTGGTATGCAATTCTGTCCTCAGTGCGGAATGGTCATAAGCGGATCCGCCGCTGATGTGGAGTTCAAGGAGAGGCAGCAGGAGTTCAACAAGGCCGTTGGAATGGTCAGAAGGAACTGGCTCATATTCCTGCTTGCGATCTACGCCATACCCGTCATCATCACAACGATCGTGGCATTGGTCGACGCTTCGAACATAGCCAACTCCATATGGGTGAGCGATGAGTTCCAGAAATGGATCACTGACCATGGTTACAACTACACCAAGTCAGACATCCAGGGATTCATAACCACAGCAGCGGGTCTCGGACTTGCCAGCGGAATATGCGCTACCGTGAGTCTGGTCTTTGTCTACAAGAGGAGACACTGGGTTATCGCGGTCGCTACCTGTTTCATTGCAGCATTCCTCTGCTTCTGGTCATTCTTCGGGATCATCATCGGTATCCTTGTCGGATGGATGTTGGTCGTCTCCAGGGACATCTTCGAGGATGAATCGTAGGAACCTGCGGAATCTGAGGCACAGTAAACCTTTTTCAATTATCCTGGCATGGGGCTTATGGCCCCGTGCATCGGGCACATCCATCTTTTTCGGTCATACCGTGTTCCATATCTATCTTTGAGATGTATCGGAGCTGCTTGTTCGACTACTTTTTACGCTCTTAAAGAAGGGAAGAAGGGCTGACAGTAATTCCCGAAAATGAGGATCAATAGTTCAAAACTGAAAGAAGACCCGTGAGGGTCTTGTTTAACTTTTCAGTACTACTACCAGGAATATCCCGATAGCTACCAAAGCACCGACGACCACGCCAGCGAAGTTGATCAGGGCGTTGATGAACACATCTGCCACATTCACATCGATAACAGGGTCCATCACATTGAATGCACCGCAGAGCAGGGCCCACAGTACACCGACGACGGCACCGATAACGATCATGACGGCTCCGGCGATCCTGCTCTTCCCGTTACCGAACCATGCGGTAAATATACCCGCCAGTGCGAGGAATATAGCGAATGCCAGGACCATAACGGTAACGAAATCCATTCCAGACATCAGTCATTCTCCTTTCCGTCCGTGTGTGTACGGACCATGCCCATGTATCCGTGTTCTCGATATTTCTATCTTTGTTCCCGGCTGGCAACCTACTAAATAGTGGACATCCGATTATCACATGGTGCTAACATATGCCAGGTACCTGTTCGGTCATCATACCCACATACAATGAAGAGAAGAACATAGTCAATATGGCCAAGGCCATAAGGGAGCTCTATCCTGATTTCTACATTTTCTTCATGGATGACAATTCCACGGACAGGTCCAAGGAACTGATCGAGGAGCTTAACGACCCGAAGACCAAGCTGGTCACGAGGGATCCCAATGACAGGGGATTGGCGATCAGCTGTTTCCAGGGCATAGTGGAGTGCGGCACCGATTATTTCATGACCATAGACTGTGACTTCCAACATCCTCCGTCGGCATTGGGCGACATGTACGCCAAGATGGAGGAGGGATACGACCTTTGTGTCGGTACCAGGAACGATAGGTTCGCTCTCGGATTGGTCCGCTGGGCCGGTTCTTGGGCGTTCAACATAATGGCCGATGTCTATCTGTTCAGGATAGGTAAGAGCCGTACAATGGACGTCATGT
>JAFSYZ010000225.1 GCA_017455785.1 Candidatus Methanomethylophilaceae archaeon | reverse complement strand
TCGAGGTCGACGTATGACAGACAGCCTTGACAAGCGCATAATTGAGCTCCTTAGGAAGGATGCGAGATGTCCTTTCGTGGAGATTGCCGAGAAGCTCGGTGTATCCGAGGGAACGATAAGGAGCAGGGTCCGTAAGATGAACCAGGAGGGTGTCATCAGGGGATACACTATCAAGACAAGTTCGAAGAACGTGAAGGCATTGGTGGAGATACGCATCGATGTCAAAACAGATACAGAGACGATCGCGAAGGAGCTCGCGGAGTACGACGGAGTGTCCGAGGTGTTCGAGGTCACAGGAGATCAGGATATCATCGCAATAGTGGATGTGGAGTCCTCGCAGCAGCTCAACGATATAATCGAGAGGGTAAGGCATTATGAGAGCATCACCAGCACACGCACTCGTCTTATATTGAAAGAGCACTTTGGGGCGATATGATGTTCGCAGGTACAGCCACAGCACTGATAACACCGTTCAAGGACGACGGGTCCATCGATGAGGACGGACTCAGGAGACTGGTGGATTTCCAAGAGGAGAACGGCACCAATGTGCTGATCCCCTGCGGTTCCACCGGTGAATCAGCGACACTCAGTCATGCGGAGCACATCCGTGTCATAGAGATCGTCAGGGATCAGGCGAAGAAGGCCAAGATCATGGCCGGAGCAGGCAGTAACGCCACATCCGAGGCCATTTACCTTTCGAAGGCAGCGGCCGATCTCGGAGTTGATGGAATACTTTCCATATCACCGTACTACAACAAGCCCACACAGGAGGGCATATACCAGCACTTCAAGGCAATCAGCGAGGCCATAGACATTCCGCTGATCATATATAACGTACCGGGAAGGACCGGCAGCAACATCACCGCCGATACCACGCTCAGACTGGCGGAACTGCCCAACATCGGCGGTGTCAAGGAGGCCAGCGGAAACGTGGTGCAGATACAGGAGATCCTGAGGAGGAGACCGAAGGGATTCGAGGTACTCTCAGGCGACGATGGACTGACGTTCTCCATCATGAGCATGGGGTGCGACGGTGTCATCTCGGTGGCGGCCAACTGCTGCCCCAGGACGATGACGCAGATGGTCAAGCTCTGTCAGATGGAGACGTTCGTAGAGGCCAGGGAACTGCATTTCAAAATGATGCCCCTGTTCAAGGACCTGTTCATCGAGTCCAACCCCATACCGATCAAGTACGTCATGAAGAAGCTCGGATACGGCAACGGTAGGCCCAGGCTGCCCCTCACGGAGCTGTCGCCGCAATACCGTCCGATCCTCGATCTGGACATAGCAACGCTGGGACTCATATGATCAATCTGGTCGTTGGTGGTGCCACTGGAAAGCTTGGCCGTCTGGTCTGTGACCTTGCAGTGGCATCGGAGGATGTGGAGCTGGTGGGTGCTACGGTATCGGCTTCCGGAGGCAACGTCGGCAAGGAGTTGTACGAAGGCGTGAAGGCCTCTGCACCGGAGGATCTGTTCAGGCTTCTGGACGATGCCGATGTGTATGTGGATCTGACCACGCCATCCGCTGCATCGAAGATCATAGCGGAAGTGCCGTCCACAGGTACCAACGTGATCCTGGGGACGACCGCGGTGGATCCCGCTGCGATAGCGGCATTGACCGATAAGGTGAAGGAATACAGGATGTCAGGCATAGTCTCGTCCAATTTCGCCAGAGGTGTCAACGTCTTCTGGAAGATGTGCGAGGTCATGTCGGCATACCTGAAGGATTACGACATAGAGGTGGTGGAGACCCATCACCGCCACAAGAAGGATGCGCCGTCAGGTACCGCCATGGAGGCAGTGCGCAGGATACAGTCCTCAACAGGGATAGACGAGATCATCTACGGAAGACAGGGTGTCACAGGCGAGAGGGGAAGGGAGATAGCCGTCCATTCGATAAGGACGGGTGACGTCTTCGGTGACCACACCGTTATGTTCGGAGGGGACATGGAGCTCCTTGAGCTGAAGCACAGGTCCGTATCCAGGGAGGTCTTCGCAAGGGGATGCATGGACACGGTCAGATGGATAGCAGATAAGAGAGATGGGAAGATGCATACGATGAATGAGGTGTTCGGATTATGATCACGATTCTTAAGTTCGGAGGAACGAGTGTAGGCTCGGCGGAGGCCATCGAAAGGTCCGCCAACATTGTTGTGAAGGAAAGCGGTTCCAAGGTAGTCGTCGTCTCGGCGATGTCAGGTATAACCAACTTCCTCGTGAAAGCGGTTGAGGACAAGAACGTACGTATAGACGACGTCATAGAGGAGTTCAGGGAGAAGCACGTCAGCACTGCTAAGGAGCTGCTCTCTGATGATCTGTTCAAGGAGTTCATGAAGGAGTTCGAGGAGCGTTTCGCGGACTTCAGCGAACTGCTCAAGGATAGCGAGGCCAGGAAGGACAGGTTCTTCCAGGACAATATGACATCCCAGGGTGAGAGGTTCTCATCTCTAATCCTTTCTTATGAGATACGTCAGCTAGGCTTCAAATCCGTGGCTCTGACATCGGAGATGGCAGGTGTGTTCGCGGAAGGGGAGCCCCTTTCGGGATCTTGTGATCTCAGTCGTACATCGGCCGTCATGTCGATGAAGGTGAAGCCGCTGCTCAATGATGACATCATCCCTGTGATAACAGGATTCTATGGGATCAACGAGGAAGGCAAGCCGCTGACCTTCGGCCGCGGAGGTTCGGATTATGCAGCAGCTGCCATAGGGAACGCTCTGGATGCCAATTCCGTGGAGATATGGACGGATGTGGACGGATTCATGAGTGCCGATCCAAGATTCATTCCCGAGGCGATCTCCATCGGAGAGATGAACTACAACGAGGCGGCGGAACTGGCCCACTTCGGTGCCAAGGTCCTGCACCCCAGGACTATCGAGCCCGCAAGGATGAAGCACATCCCGATCTGGGTGAAGAACTCCTACAAGCCGGAGCATCCCGGGACGCAGATCCACCACATCAGGAAGCCCAGGAACACGCCTCTGAGGAGCGTCGCGATGAAGATGGATCTGTCCAGGATAACTGTGATCTCGGGTGAGATCTCCTATAAACAGGATCTCGTCGCGAAGATCATGCAGAAGTTCGCTGAGGCCGGTGTCATCATTTACGCCATATCGACATCATTATCATCGATCGCGTTCCTGGTCCACAGTCTGGATGCTTACAAGGCGCTGCAGTACCTGAATGACCTGGACGATGAGATTGAGAGGATAGACGTCAGGAGCAACTTCGCACTGATATGTGCGGTCGGTGACGGACTCCTCCACAGGGTCGGGTTCTGCGGTGACATATTCATGGCCGTCAAGGATGTGGATGCCAGTGTGGAGATGATCTCACAGGGTGCATCCGACGTATCATTGAACTTCGTCGTATCCACGGATTTCGCTGCCGATGTGGTCAGGTCGCTGCACAGCAGGTTCATATCCGGAGGCAACTGAGATATGATGCGTGACTTCGAGGGAAAGAACGGCGTGATGCAGTTCGGCGGTATGTCCACTGTTGACATAGCCGAGGAGTTCGGTACACCGGTGTATGTCACGGACGAGAACATCGTCAGGGAGAGCTACCGCAGGGTGTACAACGCCTTCTCCCGTTTCATGGACACAGAGATACACTACGCATGCAAGGCCAACACGAACCTTGCGATACTCACCATACTGGAGCAGGAGGGCAGTCACATCGATGCCGTTTCGATCGGTGAGGTGCTTACCTGCTTGAAAGCAGGATTCACTCCTGACAGGATACTGTACACTGGGGTGAACGTCTCCAGGGACGAGCTCAGGCAGGTAGTCGATACAGGATGCAGGATCAATGTGGACTCCGAGGGCGAGTTGGAGAAACTCGCAGACATACTCGGTGACAGATGCAAAGGATTCCCCCTGTCCTTCCGTATAACGCCCGGTGTCGCATCAGGACACGGTACGAAGGTCATGACCGGCGGTAAGGGTGCCAAGTTCGGTGTACCCTATGACAGGGTGATGGACGCGTACGCCAGAGCGAAGGAACTCGGATTCGATATCAAGGGCATACATGCACACACAGGATCCGGAGGGAACACCGTGGATCCTTTCATAGACGTGGTGGAGGTTCTCATAGACTTCGCCAACCGTCTGAGGGACGAGCTGGACATCCACCTGGAGTTCATAGACTTCGGCGGAGGTCTCGGAGTGCCGTACAAGCCTCAGGAGGAGGAGTGCGACGTCGAGGATCTCGGAGCAACGATCACCGACATGATCCTGGAGGAGACCGATGTGAAGAAGGTCTGTCTGGAACCGGGAAGATACCTTGTCTGTGATTCCACCATACTTCTGGCAAGTGTCACGGATGTGAAGGATGCGGGTACCAAACTGTACGTCGGTACTGACATAGGCTTCAACACGCTCATCAGGCCGGCGTTCTACGATTCATATCATCACGTTGCATTGGCCAACAAGTTCAACAAGGCATGCACAGCAAAGTACGATGTCGTCGGTCCGATCTGCGAATCGGGCGACTACATAGCGCATGATAGGATACTCCCCGACCCGCAGGAAGGGGATCTGTTGGTCGTTTACAATGCAGGTGCGTACGGATTCTCGATGTCGAGCACATACAACTCCAGGCCCAAGTGCAAGGAGGTCCTCGTCAAGGACGGCAAGGCGGAACTGATAAGGGACGCCGAGACCATGGAGAACATCTGGAGGCACCAGATCGTACCGGAAAGGCTGAGAAGATGAGGTTCTTCAAGTACGAGGGCATCGGTAACGATTTCATCGTCATCGATGGGATGAAAGGCGATGTGAGCATCGACGGGGCACTCTGTAAGAGGATGTGCGACCGTAACTTCGGCATAGGTGCGGACGGTGTTCTGTACGTCCTGCCGGGACAGGACGGTTCGGACATAACCATGAGGATAATCAATTCCGACGGTAGCGAAGCGATCATGTGCGGCAACGGCATCCGCTGTGTCGCCAAGTACGCCTACGACAACGGATTGGTGAAGGGGACATCGTTCACGGTGAACACACTCAGGGGCAACCTTGGTGCGGATGTCATCGTGAAGGACGGCAAGGTCGATACAGTGAAGATAGACATGGGTGCGCCCATGCCCGAGAAGGATTACACGGTGATCGACATCGACGGTGTTAAGGTCAAGGGACGCAAGGTGTCCATGGGCAATCCGCACTACGTGGTGTTCGATCAGTTGGACAAGGGACAGATCGACAGGTTCGGTCCGATCCTGGAATCGCACAAGGAGTTCCCTGACAGGACGAACGTGGAGTTCGTGACTGTCAAGGACGGTAAGATAAACATAAGGGTTTACGAGCGCGGTGCGGCATGGACATTGGCCTGCGGTACCGGTGCATGCGCCACCACTACAGCGGCGGCCATGGACGGACTCGTGCCCTTCGATGTACCGGTGGATGTGCATCTGCCGGGAGGATGGTTGAAGATAACGGTGGACGGTGAGTTCAGGAGGGTCCTGATGGAAGGGCCTGCCAGATACGTCTTCCAAGGTGAATATCAAGGTGAATGAGATGGAATACGAATTCTCAGAGAGATTGCAGAAACTGCCTCCGTACCTGTTCGTCAGGCTGGAGGAGATGACCGCCAAGAAGAGGGCGGAAGGGATGGACATCATAGACTTCGGCATAGGCGATCCCGACCTGCCCACACCCGATGTGATAGTGGACGAGATGTATGAGGCCGCAAAGGTCAACAAGAATCAGAAATACTCGTCATCGGCAGGCGAGAGAGACCTCAGGGTCGCCATCGCTGACTGGTACAAGAGGCGCTACGGTCTGGATGTCGATCCGGACACAGAGGTGTGCGTGACCATCGGTTCCAAGGAGGCCATATTCAACATAGCGCAGGCCTTCGTGAACCCCGGTGACACGATCATCGCCCCCAGTCCCGGTTATCCTGTCTACTCGGGTGCATCCACATTGTTCAACGAGGCCAAGTGCGTCAAGGTACCGCTCAGGGCCGAGAAGGGATGGCTGCTGGATGTGGACGAGTGCCCCAAGGGTGCGAAGATGCTCTATCTGAACTATCCCAACAACCCAACTGGTACGACATGCGACCTGGATTACCTCAAGAAGGTCTACAAATGGTGTCAGGACAACGACACCATCCTGTGCTACGACAACGCCTACTGCGAGATGACGTTCGACGGTTACAGTGCACCGTCCATACTCCAGGCGGGAAGGGATGCGATAGAGTTCGGTTCGTTCTCCAAGACGTTCAACATGACAGGATTCAGATTGGGCTACGCAGTGGGCAATAAGACGCTCATAGCGGGACTGAAGAAGTGCAAGGGACAGATAGACTCCGGTGCACCGATATTCATCCAGAAGGCCGCGATAAAGGCTCTGTCGCTCTACGGTAAGAACGGTGAGGTCCCCGAGGTCATAAAGAAGAACATGGACGAGTACGCCAAGAGGAGGGAGGCCCTGGTCAACGGACTGAGGTCCTTCGGATTCGACGTACCCATGCCCAAGGGAACATTCTACGTATGGTTCGATTCCAAGTGCAAGACATCGATCGAGTTCACGGAGAAGATGCTGGACCTCGGTATCGTGGTCACACCCGGTTCCGGGTTCGGCGAGTCCGCAGAGGGTTACGTGAGGATCGCCATAACACAGTCCGTCGACAGGATCAACGAGGCCCTGGACAGGATGAGGAAGGGCGGATTCTGAGATAATGAAGGAGATGATGGGATGGACATAGCCCCCGAAGTGATCAAGGCCAAGGACGCATCCTTCACACTGGCAACGCTGGACACGGATGTCAAGGACAGGGCGCTGAAGGCCATGGCGGATGCGCTGGATGCCAACAGGAAGAGGATACTGGATGCCAATGCCCTGGATGTCGGCGATGCCCAGAAGGCCTATGAGAAGGGGGAGCTTAGCTATTCCATGGTCAAGAGACTCGTCGTCACCGACGAGAAGATCGACGGCATGATCGCAGGGATCAGGGACGTCATATCACTGAAGGATCCCGTAGGGGAGACGATGTCCACATTGGAATTGGATGACGATCTAATCCTCTACCAGATAAGGTGTCCGATAGGCGTCCTCGGGGTGATATTCGAGTCACGTCCGGACGTGGTGCCGCAGATAATGTCGCTGTGCCTCAAATCAGGGAACGCCGTTGTGTTCAAAGGGGGAAAGGAGGCTTCCAACTCCAATGCTGCGCTTTTCGATATACTTACCGAGGCTGCATACTCCTCAGGCATACCGAAGGGCTCATTCGTGCTTATGAGGTCCAGGGAGGATGTGAACACGATACTTTCCATGGACGGATACATCGATCTGCTGATCCCGAGGGGATCCAACTCGTTCGTCAGATACATACAGGACAACACCAGGATCCCCGTCCTCGGACATGCGGCAGGCATCTGTCATGTGTACATGGACGAGCATGCCGACATGAAGAAGGGATTGGAGGTCATGATCGATTCGAAGATACAGTATCCCGCCGTTTGCAACGCTGTGGAGACGTATCTGATCAATTCCAAGATGGCATCGGAGGTCCTGGGCACATTGGATTCCAGATTACATGACGCCGGTGTGGAGATCAGGGCCGATACCGTCGCGATAGGGATGATGCCCCATGCGATCCCCGCTAAGGATTCGGATTGGGATGAGGAGTACAACGACCTCATCGTTTCCGTCAAGGTCGTGGATTCCGTGGATGAAGCGATAGAATTCATCAACAGGCACGGTTCCCATCATACAGATTGCATAATCACCGAGGACAGGGATGCGAAGATCAGGTTCATCAAAGGTGTCGATTCCGCAGATGTATTCGTCAACGCATCGACAAGGTTCGCCGACGGCTACAGGTTCGGTAAGGGTGCCGAGGTCGGTATAAGCACCAACAAGATACACTCAAGAGGCCCGGTTGGAATGGAAGGCCTGATGATCTACAAGTACGTCCTCATCGGCGACGGACAGGTCGTCAAGGACTACGTCGGGAAGGATGCCCGTAGATTCACACACAAGGTATTGGACAGGGAGTTCAGAGCATGAGGGACCTAGGCAACGTCGACACCATCGTCATCAAGGTAGGTACATCATCAATCACGGGCGGCGGTAACAAGGTAAACGAGGCCTTCATGGACTCTGTGGCCGCACAGGTGAAAGAACTAAGGGATGATGGCAAGAACGTGCTCATCGTCACGTCAGGGGCCATAGGAGTGGGATTAGCGGCCATGAACGCGAAGCCCAAACCGAAGGAGGTCCCCATAAGGCAGGCTGCCGCTTCCGTAGGTCAGGGAATCCTGATGCAGAAATGGAATGAGAGCTTCGAGAAGCAGGGCATAATAATCTCGCAGATCCTGCTGACATACGATTTCTATTCCGACCGTGAGAACTACCTCAACCTCAGGAACGCCATACAGACTCTTCTCTCGTACGGTGTGGTCCCCGTGATCAACGAGAACGATGTGATCTGCGTCAAGGAGATCGACGCGATGTTCGGGGACAACGATACGCTGTCGGCTTACGTCTGTAGCAAGATGGATGCCGATCTCCTGATCATCCTCTCGGATGTCGACGGCCTCTATGATAAGAATCCCAAGATCTACGATGATGCCAAGATCGTATCCACGGTCGACGATGTCTCCAAGGTGCTGCACATGGCCGGCGACCCTACGACACGCGTAGGCACCGGCGGGATGAAGACCAAGCTGAAGGCGGCGGAGATCTGTTCCGAATCTGGCAGCAACATGATAATCATCAGCAGCGAGGTCCCCGACGGTATCACCAGGGCCGTCAAGGGCGAGGAGATCGGTACCATATTCCTTGCGGGTGTCAAGGAGAGGAAGAAGAGCCGTTGGATCAAGGCAGCACATGCCAAGGGTACCCTCATAATCGATTCCGGGGCCGCTGAGAAGCTCTCAGAGGGCAACGTGAGCCTTCTGGCCGTCGGAATAAAGGATGTGGTGGGAAGGTTCGAGAGAGGCGATGTCGTGAACATAGAATGTTCAGGCAAGGTCATCGCCAAGGGCATCCCCGATTACGACTCCGACGATATCTTCAAGATCCGTGGTGTCCGCAGCGACAGGATCGAGGCGATCCTGGGGCACAAGAGCTATAATGACGTCATAAGGAGCGAGAACCTGGTCATACTCTGATCTATGCTTTATGCACGTTGTTTTTCTCATCCATTCGGCAGGTTGTATGCTGTTATTAGAACTTTATAGTTGGTATTAATGTCACGACATCATATTTCCGTGCCTATGTCCAGACATTTCCTGGGGATAGTTGGATAAATAATCCAATATCCAGTACATATTGTTTGATATCAAACTCTATTGTTTGAAAGGCCTCATTTTCGGTGCTTGGGCCGCTCTAGCAGAAAAAATGTAAAATCACTATACCCAGCGTCAATTTAAACAATAGTTAATAAAATGAAAAATTAACAATTGTTAGCAATGTGTTTTCGAACGATCTGGGTATATCGATTTTTCGCGATTTTTTCGATTTTTTTCTGGAACTAAAGATTATATTGTAGAAGTGGAATGACTAAACCATGGATTCGAGGTCACGTCCATCGACGAGGCCATGGTGATCACATCCGAAAAAGCTCCATCGGAGGGGCAGGGACACGGGTTCACCCGTGAACAGGTCTCTTCGGGGTCATGGACCTACGGGCGCGCCGAAAGGCATGATCCTGTATGTCCAAAATGGTGCCCGATTCGGATGGGTACATCGGTGGAAAGTCCTCTGTCCATTTTCAGCCGCCTGCGGACCCGCGGACGGCTGAAAAATGGGCCCTTGTCGGAGACGACAAAAACGTCAATGATGGCAGGGACCAATTTTTGGCCCTAATTGTTCAGCGGTCTGTAGTATCCCATATTACCGAATATGCACTCGGTGATGGTACCCTTCTCGTCAGGGAAGAACAGGACCTTCGCATCGGGATTGATCTTGGCGATTATCGATCTCAGATTGTTCCTGACCTCATCGCTGATATCCTCGGAGAACGTCAGCACGATGACATCCGATTCGTCAACCATGTTCCATGTGCGCAGCCCTTCGGTGGTCCTTTTGGACAGTCCCTCCTCTAAGAGTTTGTTGGTGTCTATCGCCGTCATCAGGGGGCCTATCTCGATCCTGGCCCTGTCGTTGATGTATATCGGGTTCAGCATCGGCGAGGATATCTCCATGCAGTTGCCGGGCGGTTCGGATATCAGGACCTTAGGGTGTTTGGCCTCCATCAGGTCCAGACGGTACTTGAACTGTCTGACCCTTGCACATGGGGATTTGAACGGGTAGAAATCGTAATCCTTGCAGTCGTCCTCCAGGAGTTTACAGGATTCCTCATTGTTGCCTACGAAGGCATAATCATGGCCTTTGCAACATTCCTTGACTATTGTGGTCTTCCCCGATCCAGGTATCCCTGCGATGACGATCAGTCTCATGCTACCCTCCTGTATGAGTGTACGGTATCCGCCATCACCTGCAGATTATGTAAAGGCAGCTTTCTGTGGACTGAACAGGAGCACATGGCGATGTAGCTTTCGTCCTTCAAGGCCTCTATGTACCTCTTGGTATCCCTTACGATCCTTTCGTCGGGGCCCAGGAGCAATGTGGAATAGGCATTCACACCTCCGAGGATGGCGCACTTACCGTGCGTGTGCGGTATCATGCCCTCTGGATCGTTGCCTTCAGAGAATTGGAATCCGTCCACACCCGTATCTACCGATGCTTTCAATATGTCCGAACGATCATCGGTGGAGAATACGCCGTGAGGGTGATATATCGCCAACAGACCATCGTCATGTACCTGTTCGGTGAGCTTTTTGACATAAGGAACGGAGTGTTCAATGTAGTTCTCAACGCCTATCATGTCGGGATTGTCTGTGGCGGAGGCGTAAAAGACACCGTCTGCTATGTCCTTGGACATGTGGCGCATCTCGTAGGAGATGGCCTCTGTGGAGAATCTTAGCAGTCTGTCTACGAATCCTCTGTTCAATTCCAGGTCCATCATCAGAGTCTCCACACCTCTGGCGAACCCTGCCATGGTCATCGGACCGGGAACATTGGTGATGAGTGCTACGTCGGGAATTCTTTCCTTCACAAGTTCCATGGATCTCCTGAATCCGTCCACCAGACCGTTAACGATCTCGGAGGGGTCGTGCCTGTCCATATTCTCCTCGTCAGCGAAGGCGAATTCGGAGACGTACGGAATGCCGTCTGTAGGGTATTTGGTCACACCTCCGAAACATTCGAGTCCGTAGCAGAATATCGTTCCCACAGTAGCTTCGCTTCTCATAATCCTCTGCAGAGCGATCACGCTTCTAGCGGATGCCTCGGCATCGAATTCCCTGCCGAACACCGAATCTGTAGCTATATTTGCGGCATCCATCCCCAATGTCAGGTCCCTGGGGAAGAACGGTATGCGATCGGTAGGTTCCATCTTCAACGTTGAGATGAACAGTTCTCTGGGATCCATACATGGTAATGTTACAATCGGTTAATAAATCGAACAATGACGGATGAGAATCAGGCCTTTTTCCTGTTTCCTCTGAAGTCGGTCCTTTCGCTATAGTCCTTGTTGATCGGACAGGATTGTATCCATTCGCCTTCGTAGATGATGTCACCGTCCCTACTGTAGTGGATGCCGTATCCGTGCATCTTGTCATCGGCGAAGTTCCCTACGTAATATTCACCGATTGGCCACAGCATCTTGCCTTTACCATGCATCTTGCCATCGACGAAATCGCCTTCGTACACCGTGCCGTCCGGCCATTTCATCTTGCCGTGGCCTTCCCTTACATCATCGACGAAATCCCCGTCATATTGCTTGCCGTCGAACCAGACCATCCTTCCTTTGCCCCAACGTTGTCCGTTCTTGTAATCGCCCTCGTATACGTCGCCGTTCTCCCAGGTGAATAGCCCGAATCCATGTTCCTGAGGGACACCATCCACTTCGATGAACTGGCCTACGTACACTCCGTTGTTGTAGGTGATCTTGATGATCTTCTGTGGGGGTTCCATGATGTTCGTAATCCGTTTTCAGCCTATTAATCATTTAGCGGTCACGGGTCAAGGGCATACCCTACTGATTTCCTGACGTATTCAGAATCATCGTCCTTGAGTGATTGTATCCTATCGTGAAGTCTGATGTCATCGACAGATAGTTTCTTGATCAATCTGCCTGCCGCCCATACAGCCATACCTCTGACAGAATCGTTGGGATCGGACATCATCCTCAGTACGATGTCGGTCATGTGGTCGTCGCCAATACCAGCGCCTGCAAGTTCGCCGATGCCCCAGCAGATGTTCTCCTTCACCTCAGGGTCGTCACTGTCGGCCATCGATGACAGGATCTCAGCTATCCTCAGGTCCTGCACTTTGTTCTGGGCCATCTTTGCCACCAGCCAGGACACCCTCTGTTTGGTGATATCGTCACCAAGGAACGATAGTTGGAATAGTTCGTCCAATTCATCGGTACGGTCCTTCTTGTCACGAAGGTCCTGTTCTATGGAATCCAGATAATCTGTGTACAATCACATCACTCCGGGACGTTCCTTGTAGAACTGACAGCTCTCGTAATCCTCTTCGCCCCTGCACATCTCGTAATCCGGCAACTTGAGAACATCAAGTCTGATACGTTTCGCTTTGCAGGAGGCGCATCTGCCGTCATCCGCATGCCATAGGCATCTCTTCATCATACCACCTCGAAACTGACGACGTTCTCCTTCACATCCCTGGCCATCTTCTTCGACATCATACCTGTTTCCAACCAGGCCGCGGAAAGAATGCCGTTGGGTGCGAGGCAGGTCATGGTTATCTTGTCTAGGTTGTCCGGGTCGAATATCTTACTCTTCCTAAGGTCGGAGATGTCATCCATAGTGAGTCTTCCGCCCAGGGATTCCGCATAGGTCATGACCTCTGGGCAATCCGAATCGACTATCAGGTCCAGATCGCCGTCCTCCCTCATACTCACAGTGATTTTATGGGTCTTGGAGCAGAAGTTCATTTTGACCAGTACCGTCGCCATGACGATTACATGGTGTCCATTGTAGATAAAGGGATGATACGTGAAAATGAAAACGAAGGCGCCCGCCGGAGCGGGCCTTATGGATGAGGTGTTTAGCAGCATCCGTCGCCGCATTTGCATCTGCAGCCTGTGGACCTGCATGCCGTGATCTGGTCGTTGAAGTACTTGTTCAGGATGCACATCTGCGTCTCGTTGATCTTGTACTTGTTCCACTCGAGACCTGCCACTACATCGACGAGTCCGGATTCCACCATGGGTGACATCTTTGAGATGACGCCTTTGTTGTCGAGATCGAATCTCTCTCCGATCTTGCATCCGCATATCTCGCCTTTCATGAGCATCTCGAATATCTCGAGGTTGTCTGCGTTCCCGATCGAACTTACCATGTTGACTACGTTGTCTGTTGCCATGATTGGTATATTTACATCGTACTATATAGCCATATCGCTATATTCACATTTGTAAATCTATCTCTTGCAATCACACTCGGGATTGATCAGCGGTATTGCACCCGGATCAAGGCCTTTGAAATATTCCTTAAGTTCTCCCAAGGCCGACTTATCTATGGAGTATCTTATCCACTGGGCATCCTTTCTCCCTTTCACCAGTCCGCTGTCCACCAGGATCTTCATGTGACGCGAGAGCGTGGGTTGGGCTATGTTCAGGTTGTCCAGAAGCTCACAGGCGCATGTCTCACCTTTCAGTAACATGTTGAAAATCTTGAAACGGTTCTCATCCGAGAGGGCCTTGAGCATCTTCACCAGGTCTGTCATATATAGCCTTATGTAAATATACTAATAAAACTTGTTGCCAGACGGTTCGTTATTGTTATTAGGGGGTTAGTCAATCGTACGACCATGTCATCCCTGACGTTCGATAATGTGGACCCGAAGATCAGAAGATATTCGATGATCGGTCTGGCATTGGGGATGATGATAGCCTGCATGGACGGGACCATCGTAGGCACCTGTGGTTCGGAGATCGCAAAGGATCTCGGAGGTATGGAACTCTATTCCTGGCTGGTCACCGCATACCTTCTCTGCGAGACCGGTACAGTACCGATCGCAGGGAAACTGTCCGACCGTTACGGAAGGAAACCCCTGTTCCTCGTTGGACTCCTGTTGTTCATCGGCGGTTCGATTGCTGCAGGTCTTTCAACCAACATGACCATGTTGATCGTCTGTCGTGCGGTACAGGGTGTCGGCGGCGGAACATTGATGCCGGTGGCGATGGCTGCAGTGGCGGATTTCTACAAACCCGAGGACAGAGGCAAGATGCAGGGTATGCTGGGTGCCGTGTTCGGTATCGGTAGCGGGATGGGTCCGCTCGTCGGCGGTCTTATTTGTACATATGTGTCATGGCATTGGGTCTTCTACATCAATGTCCCTCTGGCGGCGATATGTCTGTTCCTCACGCTGAGGAAGTTCCCGGAACCGAATGTCGGGGCATTGAAGAGGATAGACTTCCCCGGCATGATCGTCCTGACCGTTCTGATACTCGATGTGCTGCTCTATTTCCAGTGGCTGAGTGATGATATGCAGTTCAGCAGTGTGAAATCGATAGCGATGATAGTCACTGCCGTTGTTCTGTTGGTGCTGTTCATCAACCTGGAGCGCAGGGCGGAGGATCCGTTGATCGCTCCCAAGCTCATAAGGAAGAAACCGGTGGCATTGGGCGCAGCATATCTATTCATTCTGGGGTTGGCGATGATAGGTGTCCTGACCTACATTGCACTGTACATAATCACCGTCTACGACTATGACACACTGCAATGCGGATGCTCGTTGTTACCGATGGTCTTCGGTATGATGATAACCTCCATGGGAAGCGGCATGCTCGTCAAAAGGACGGGGTACAGGATATGGGTGGTCGTAGGCTCGATCATGATAATCATATCATTGTTCCTTATGAGTACGATGGGATCTACCGGCGATATCGTGTTGTTGTACGTGTACATGTTCATCTTCGGTATGGGTCTGGGCTGCACCAACTCCACGGTGATGATTGCGGTACAGAACGTCACACCGTCGGATGAGATGGGTATGACCACTTCCACGGTCAGTGTGATGCGTAACATCGGTTCCACCGTCGGAACAGCATCGTTCGCATTGATCATATCGGGGATGATGAACGACAAGTTCGCAGCGACACCGTTCGCATATCTGGCCGAGGAGTACGGACTCAGCGGTACCGGTCTGATAGCGTTGAAGTATTTCCCGCCGATCCCGGGGCTGGCCGACACCATCGTGAGCATCTTCGGCGACAGTGTGTGCTTCGCATTCCTGTGTGCCGCGGTGCTGTACATCGTGGCGCTGATCATGGCCCTGTTCATGGACAAGGGTTATGTGACCGACCAGGGCGATGGAAAGGATTAATCACCGTTCGGCGATAACCTTAGCATGGCGATCAATTTCGATGACTATCCCTGCGAGTTCTGCGGCAAGAAATCCACGAATGTGGTCTTCGCTGCATTCGTCTGCGACGATCCTGAATGCATAGAGAAGGCGAGGATCGCAAGGGGAGGGCCCGGAGGACATCTCAAGAGGAAGGCCGAAGGGAAACCGATAATACCCGAGGACCTTGAAGAGTTCGTAGATAAGGAATGAGTCATTCTGATAATATAGAAAGAATGATGGGCCCTACCGGGCCCAATAGTTTCACCCGTGCCTGAAGACACGGCATCCGGTGAACACCATGGCGATATTCGCCTCGTCTGCGGCCTGGATGACCTCATCGTCCCTGATGGATCCTCCGGGCTGGATGATGGCTGTTACGCCTGCTTTAGCGGCCTCATCGACACCGTCCCTGAACGGGAAGAAGGCATCCGATGCCATCACTGATCCCTGTGTGGGTTCGTTCGCTTTCATGGATGCGATCTTGGCGGAATCGACACGGCTCATCTGTCCTGCACCGATACCGATCGCACGCTCCCCTTTCACGTAGACGACACAGTTGGATGTGATGTGCTTGGCGAGCTTCCATGCGAACAGCAGTGCATCAACCTCTTCCTTGGTGGGTGCGCGTTTGGTCACGACCTTCAGGTTCTTGGGGTCGATCGGTACGTCCTCATCGGATTGTACGAGATATCCTCCCTGGACCTTCTTGACCTTCATCTCCCTTACTCTGTAAGCGGGTCCGATGGGTGCGTTGGTCCTGATCAGACGGATGTTCTTCTTCTGCTCGAGCAGCTCGAGGACTCCGGGTTCGTAGTCGGGTGCGATGACCACTTCGACGAACACCTTCGCAATCTCCTCTGCGATCTCCATGTCACAGTTCCTGTTAAGACAGATGACGCATCCGAATGCTGACAGCGGATCGACTGCATATGCGGTCTTGAACGCCTCCGCGATGGTGGGTGCGGATGCGAGACCGCAGGGGTTGGTGTGCTTCATGACGACAGCTGTGGGCTTCTCGAAATCCATGCAGATGTCGAGTGCCTTGTCCATATCGAGGATATTGTTGTATGAAAGTTCCTTTCCGTGGATCTGTTCCATCTTGGCAACCGTGTTGCCGGGTGTGAATGGATCCTTGTAGAATGCGGCCTTCTGGTTGGGGTTCTCTCCGTACCTCAGGTCCTGGACCTTCTCCATCGGTATGGGGTATGATGCAGGGAAGTCCGTTCCGAATCTCGCGTTCATCTGAGCCGCGATCATCGCGTCGTAGTTGGCCGTGGTTATGAATGCTTCCGACATGAGCCTCGACAGGAGAGCATCATCCAACTTTCCGTTGGCCTTCAGCTGCTCCAGGATGGGGGCGTACTGTGTCGGGGATGTGACCACTGCTACGGAGAGATAGTTCTTCGCGGCCGCACGGATCATGCTGGGTCCGCCGATGTCTA
>JAFSYZ010000224.1 GCA_017455785.1 Candidatus Methanomethylophilaceae archaeon | reverse complement strand
TTCGTAAGGATCGTCGCAGTTACAAAAAACGACCTTTCCTTTGAAGAATTCCTTGTAGTTTTTCATCTCCTTTTCAATATCTTCTAACTGAGTGTAAAATTCATCCTTCTTTGCTTTGTTGGCATTGTTGAGATCTGTATTTGCCATCAGGATCCCTCCATCTCTTTCCTCATTTTCTCAATCTGTTCCTGAAGATCCTTTGTGGCCTGATTGCTTTCCAGGTAATTCAGAACAATATTTTCGTTCGTGTTATCCGTTCCCATTTGGGTAGTCAAGTATACGGTGGCAGCCTTTACGAATTCCTGATGGTTGCGGAAACATTTAGTACGTTCCACAACACGCTCTATCTGGGATGCCAGCCCTCTGGGAAGACTCAAAAGGATGTCTACATCTTTCTTTGTAGATTTTTCCGCTGCGCTGACTACCGCTTTGCGATATATCTCAGTCTTGTTCTTCATAGTTTCATAGTAGAACTGAAGCTTGACTTCTCTGGATGCATCCTCTTTTTCTTTGAGGTATCTCATTACAGAATCTTCCTCTGTAATGATGTAATGAATGAATGATCTTATGCCGTCCGTAACGAAATCCGGTCTTGAAGAATGTGTTATTCCTACACATTGATCAATAATCAGTGCAAGATTGCTAGGCATTCTGACCATTATGCTAGCATTTCTTTTCTCTCCATTGTCTTTTGAGAGTATTCCCAAACAATCCACCCTATAATAGTTAAGGTAGTACTACTGATAAAAAGGTTTAGTGATGAAAACACATTTAAATAGGATTATTGTAATAGATCTATTACAAAACTAAGGAGGTTGAGAAATATGACATACATGGACGAGTGGGAGTACATGCTCTGGCTCCAACTCCATAGCCATGAGATTACAGAGCTACCAGCAGTCGATCAAACCGCTTCCGAGGAGGTGAGCGATGGCAGCGTTCAGCAGACGCAGTCCGGATGCTCGAAGATCGGAGTCACGGAGGAATGAATCATGGGAAGGTATCCGTTCACAGAATGTCTTGACGAATTTCTGCCGATGGAGGCAGGTCACATCGAACCTACCACAATGCAGACGTTCGAGAGGCGTCTCAGACAGATAGGCCGCATCTTCCACGAGATGAAGGAGAAGGGTCTGGTATCCACCGACAATCCAAAGAAGATCACTCCGGAGGACATCGATCGTTTCGTCGGTTATAGGAAACAGAGCGGCGTGAAGGCCTCCACGGTCAACAAGGATCTGGGTAATCTCGACAAGCTGCTCTCTTTCTACGATAACGAGGCAGTCACCAAATTCAAGAAGAAATTCCCCGCGCACATCCCCAAGAGGTACCATACACGCGGCCCCTCGATGTTCGAGGAGGACATCAAGAAGATCCTCGACAGGGCGATGCAGATCAACATTGGCAATTGGGAGAAGATGGAAGCTTACGGTCTTGTATCGCTTGCGATATGCGGAGGCCTCAGGCCCAAGGAGCTCAGGATGCTCTCGATGAGCAACATCAGATTCCTCGACAACGGCAACATGGAGGTCTATGCGGTGCACGTCAAAGGAGAGAAGTCCTACGGTGTCGCACGTTGGATCCCCGTCCGTCCCGACGGGGTACCGGCCATCAAGAGATATCTTGAAGCAAGGGCCCTCAGGCTCAAGGAGGCCGGAAAGAACGAGGATGCCGTCTTCCCACCTATCAAACACGATGGGGGTTACATCTCGTACGGCAGGATCAGGACACTTAAATCAATGGTGGAGGAGGACCTTGAGATCACCTTCGACCTCAGGAAGTGCAGGCGCACATTCGGACAGAGAGCGATCAAGGACGGGCAGCCGATACATGACGTTTCTCTTGTTATGGGTCATGCTTCTGTAGCCACCACTCAGCGCGAGTACTGCGACAAGGATCTCCATGATGCATCGCAGGATATGAGGAATTATTGGGACTCCAAAGGGGCTTGATCTGGATGCTAAGAATAGTACAGTCGAACATGGATTCGAGTCCACTTACACTCGAAACGAGGCACGGAGGTGCGAAAAGAGCGTGATAATTCGAAACCAATAGACTTTTTTTGAGGTAGTCTGGCTGAAGAAGTGGCGGGCCTGAAGGGATTCGAACCCTTGGCACCTCGATTAAGAGTCGAGTGCTCCACCTAGCTGAGCTACAGGCCCACAATCACTCGAATTGACTTCTTCGATATAAATGTTGGCTATGGAAAAACCATGCCTTCTGTATCTGAACGGTATGATTAGGGCACAATCTGCGACAACATGCATCCTGAGATCCACAATATGATGCTACAAAGACCCTCTTGACGAGATACTCACGCGCGCACGTGCCCAAAGTAATATATCATCACTCGTAGATTGAGCGCCCATGGGTCAGTTCAAAGTAAGGGATGTCATGACAACCCAGGTGGTAGCGCTATCACCTGATAACACGATCAAAGAGGCGACCAGGAAGTTGGCCGTCGAGAACCTCGCAGGCGCACCTGTGGTCGACAAAGGTAACCATATGGTGGGCATCATCAGTCAGAATGACATCCTGGGCTTACTGCTCAAGTACAGCAACAAACTGGAGGCCGCAGGCATTCCCGGTGGGGACCTCCTGTCGTCCTTCAGGGAAGGCAACGCCGACCCCAAGCTGAAGGCAGCTTTAGATGAGATATCCAACACCAAGGTGGAGGACATCATGGTCCGTACCGTTCTTACCACGAGTCCGGATGATTCCATCATGTCCTTGCTGAAGTCCATGGTGAACATGGACGTCAGCCGTGTTCCCGTCGTGGACAGAGGAGTGCTCTTGGGTATCGTCTCCAGAAGCGACATAACATTCTCGCTGTACAAGATGAAGATGATCTGAAGCGGGCGAAGGGATGTCCGTAGAGGTCCACGTACTGGCCAGCGGCAGTGACGGCAATTGCACTGTCGTGAAATATGAAGACAGAGCCGTGATGATAGACGAAGGCATCAGTTTCAAGGCCATCAAGGAAAGGATGGATGTCAACGGGTTGGACCCGTCATGTATAGATGCCATACTGGTGACGCATGAGCACAGCGACCACGTGTCCGGTGTCGGTGCCACTGCAAGGAAACTCGGCATACCGCTGATGTGCAACGAGAACACCTTCAGATCGTTCGATCCAGGGAACGTGGATTACAGACCGATAAGGATGATGAATTCCTTCCAGGTAGCCGGCATGGAGATAATCTCCCTGCCGACATCCCATAACGCCGCGGAACCATGCTCCTATCTTCTCCAAGCAGGTGATGAGAAGGTGCTGATTGCCACCGACACGGGGAAACTGACCTTCCCGGTCGAACATGCGCTGAAGGAGGCGGACATTGCCGTGATAGAATCCAATTACGACAAGCACATGCTCGATTACGGCCCATATCCGCCGTCATTGAAGAGACTCATCGACAGCGACATGGGACACATGTGCAACGTGGCAACTGCCAATGCGATAAAGAGGACCATGACGGACCATAAAAGGAAGATATTCCTGGCCCATCTTAGCAGACACAACAACGAACCGGATATCGCCAGGGAGACCGTGTCCAACATAACCGGGATAAGAAGGATGGAACTGGACTGTCTCGAGTTCAAAGGGGACACACGCATCATCAGGATGTGATGTCCACCGAGACCGCCACGCCCCTGTTCATCAGGGCGAATGCGAAGATTGCCGGAAGACGCACGATGTCCTCCTTCCTCAACTTGTAAACCGTATCCCCCAAACCTGAGAATGGCTGCAGATCCTCTGTTATACGTACGACCAGCATACCGTCCGGGTCCTTCGGGACCTCCGGAACAGGTTCCGGTTCGGGCCTCACCGTCTCCTCTGCTATCACAGGCGGGATGTCCTCAGGCAGATCCTCGGGGATCTCACTCTCCTCGATGTCCTCCGGAAACTCATCAACATCCTCCATCGGAGGGAGTATGGGAGGTTCTGCGACAGGTTCCGGTATCTCCATCTCGGGCTCCTTGGAACCTTCGGACACCACATTCTCGACAACGGTGCCGGTGATGACCATCTCCTCCTTCTCGACCTCCATAACCTTTCCGGGATTGACTATATCCATGGTCGCGGTACGCTTCTTCCTCTCCGTAAGACGAAGCAGGCCCTTAGACGAATCGTATATCTTCTCGTAGTACTCCTTCTCCTCGGGAGTGAGTACATCCAGAACGTTATTGGCACCCATCACGCCGCGTATGGCCAATTGGGTGATCTTGGTCATGCGTTCGAAGGTGATGTCGCGCATGGTCGTATAGATCCTGCGCTTCTTCTCCGAAGCACCGTCGAAAAGGAGGGAATCCCTGTCCTCTCTGGCTAATCTCTCGCACTCCTGACACTGCCTCTCATAGAGGTCCTGCATCGCGGAATAGAGGTCCTTCCTGACGACCGTTAACGCAGACGTGGCCTTCTCCTGTCTTGACAGCGAGGTGAGGTCGTTGAACTGCATCGGTTGGAGGACGTTCGCCATGCCCATAGCTATGGGATGAACCATATTTTAGGGTTGCTCAGTGCCCTCACGATAACGGATTATCCCATCGGATTAACTGTGAGGTTAATAACTGGTGAAACAATCCCGATGGCATGGATCTGACCGAGACTTTCAGAGAGGTGAGCGATGGTGTCGAGATAGACATATCCGTATCGCCCAGATCGGACAGGTCCGGAACCGAGGGCATCGATGAATGGAGAAAAAGGCTCACGGTAAGAGTGAAGGCCCCTCCTCTCGACGGCAGAGCCAACAAAGAGGTCGAGTCGCTTTTCAAAAATATCACCGGATGCAAATCCACAGTGATAAGGGGACAGACCTCCAGACAGAAGACCGTTCTCATCAAAGGTGATCCTGAAGTCATCACAAAGAAGCTGAGTGATGGCCTTGAATGATGAAGAGAGGTTCGAAGCCTTGGAGAAGATCCTCGATGAAATACAGGAGATGTCCGATACGCATGTACTTCTGGTCGAAGGTAAGAAGGATGTGCGGGCGATACATAACCTGGACCTCGATATGGACATCATCTGTGTTCAGAGGGACGGTGGTCCGCTGAGGTCCGCCGAGATGCTGTCAGGTATGGGAAAACAGGGCGTCATCCTCACCGACTGGGACGACAGGGGCAACAGGTTGGCCGATGATCTGGCACATCATCTTTCCGCCCTCTGTGTGAAGTACGACCTGGACATCAGGGACAGATTACGGAACATATGCATCAAGGACATCAAGGATGTCGAGAGCCTCGATTCGCTGTACAGACATTGTCATTTTTTCTTAATTCTTAACTCTTAACTCTCAATTTTTTCTTACCTTTGCAGTCGAAATGATACTCAGAAAACTCACCATAC
>JAFSYZ010000223.1 GCA_017455785.1 Candidatus Methanomethylophilaceae archaeon | reverse complement strand
GGATGATCCTTTGGAATGCTCACGTCCTGTTAATGTTCTAAGGGATAACTAAAGGTTCTGCTGAACCGCCGCCGTAGTGGATGGTGCGCTCCGGGTTCTGACAGCCACTGTTGTCTTCATACAACTATAATCAAAGTGATTTTTTTCCATAGATAATCGTTATCAACCCATGGACCACTATTTGTCTAAGGTTGAGTTGGACCGATGCATAATATCGGTCAATAAACCCGAACAATAAAGATACCACCGAATAAGATACATAGAGATAATTACATTAAATCAAAAAGGAGGAATGACCGTGTTACTGGAACATGACAAGGAACTGCATATGCCGAAGAATTACGTGGACATGGATTCCGAAGAGATTGACTACTCCGGGGGGGCCAGTTGGAAGACCTTCGCACTGATCGGAGGAATCGCAATCGCTGCAATAGCAACTGTCTCGATCGGTACGATATTGTTAACAAAGGCGCCGGCCATGGCCGAGGGTGAGGTTGCCGTCATAACCACTGAGAAATCGTTCATGAAGGGTGGCGGACTATCGCTGCCTACGGACTTGTGAACCGACACGGTGCGGACATCTGTCCGCACCACCGGTTCCACTTACATTTTATCTTCCGCCGCATAGCGGATCCTATTACTACCGGGTTCATACTATCGAAGTGAGGGATACTCCCTCGATCCGCTGTATCATGAAGTCGTGAAAGATACAAGGTGCAATCCTCTCAGGAAATCCATGATGAGATCCCTCAGATAGAGGATGGCTTCCTTGACGATACCCATCAGACCATCGGATGATGGACTCTCATCTTCTGAGTTCCCTCCGATGTCATCCAACCACCCATACTGGAACATGGCCCTGAGTATTACGATGCCGCCTTCATCCTTTACATCCTCCCAACCGCAGAATGTCATGCCGTCCTTATGCTCAGGTGTCGGTGATGTGTATGTAACCGACATGAACCCAGGGGAGTTCATATTCACCTGTAGGACTGTGTCATCGTAGTTCAACCATGTGTACGAGACGTTGGGCATGGTGTATCTCTCTTCCGGTATCTCGACATACACGAATACCGTGCCTTCCCTGTACATACACTCGTCGAAGACTCCATCTGCAGCATTGTATCTGGAATGGATGTTGCAATTTACAGAGGGATTACCGCCTGTGGAGAAAGCATCACCTATCTCGAAATCCCAATCGTTGCATTTAATGTCGAAGGTATCGCCGATAAACCAAATATCGGAAAGACAACTGCAGTAACTGAACAACCCATCGCCGACTGTGAGCCCTGACATGGGCATCACTACAAAACGGAGAGCACTACACTCACTGAATGCATAATTGCCGATTGTCCTGACGGATGACGGCAGCGATATGTTCGTTAAGGAAGAGCAGCAGAGGAAAGCATCATCCTTTATCTCGGTGACCGATGTGCCTCCCAGATCCACACACATCAATGAACTGCAGTCTTTGAACGCCAATTCATCTATGACCGTCAGAGAGGACGGCATAAGAACGGTGGTCAGTGAACTGCAGTTCCTGAACGCCCCATATCCTATCGTAGTCAGAGAATCAGCGGATGACATATCCACTGTCTTTACCCTGGTGCTATTGCTGAATGTATCGTCCCCGATGTTCTCGACACCCTGACCAATCACGACATGCCTGACATTCTTCCATGCACTGGATCTCATCCATGGGGGATCCCATGAACCGAGATAGTCGTCCATCCTTCCATTGTCGGCATCCGGATCCTTGATGAAGGTGGCCGTATCGCCTGTTATCGACCAGATTATGTCACCGTCCGTCCCTGAGACGTCAGCTCCTGAGGAGACTGCCCCGCGCTGAACATCGGATGCTCCTTCCGACCCCTGTAGGACTGTGAAGCCGCATGATAGCATCATGGCAGCGACCGCTACCGCCGCTACAATATACAGTCCCGCAATGATCTGATTCCTATCTTGTATCCTCATTGTACCTGGCTCCTCGAGACACCGGATCCTGCGGACCGATCAACGGCCACGACAAACGATGTACGGTCCCGATTGATATTAATAGAAATAATCCGAACAGCGATTATTTAAGTTAAACGACATAAACATCGATAATCATCTTTCCTGTTTAAGACTGCATAAAGACGCTATAGATACCGTTTATATCCACGGTATCTATACATCGGAACGATGACCAACGTCCGTATCATCCTTGTAGCACCGAAGTTCGAGGGTAACATAGGCGCTATAGCCAGATCGATGGCGAACTTCGATATCAGCGAACTATACCTGATACATCCCTGTGACATCGGTGATGATGCTTACAGAAGAGCGAAGCACGGTGCCGACATACTTGAAAACGCGAAGATAGTAGAGAGCATCGATGAGGCGTTGGAGGGTTGCTTCATGGTCGTAGGGACCAGCGGTGTCGCCACCAAGGGTGACAAGAACTACATCAGGATCCCCATCTCCGCCCATGAGTTCGCCGAACGTGTCAGGGATTACGACGAGAAGATCGCCATACTGTTCGGAAGGGAGGACATCGGACTCCTCCAGGACGAGCTCGCAAGATGCGACCTCCTGGTACATATCCCGTCCAGTGACATGTACCCGATCCTCAACCTGTCGCATGCGGCCACCATAGTCATGTACGAACTCTTCGGCAAGGTGTTGGATTCCCCCGAACCGGCGGACCACGAGGAGAAGGAGAGGATGTTCAGGTTCTTCGATGAACTCCTGGACAACATAGATTATCCTCCGCAGAGGAAAGAATACACATCGGCGATGTTCAGGAGGATGATGGGTCGTGCCGTTCCGAGCAAATACGAGTACAACACCATCATGGGTGTCATCGGTGACGCATCCAGACTCATCACCGGAAAGCTCAGTTATCCGAGCCAGAAGAAGGAATGATCATTCGGTGCGCCTTTCCAGGTATACTCTGACGGCATCCTTTATCGCATCATCTACCTCGGTGTCGGTGGATGTCAGTCCTTCCAGCGCGTTCCCGTCCAATGTAGTACGTGACCTGGCGGCGATCATCTCCTCCACCGTCATATTCTTCTTGATCAACGCGTCGACCGCATCCCTGACAGCCTCGGAGATATCGTGGTACGTACCATCATCCACCAGGCTCTTCAGCAGTATGATGCTGTCCGTCGGCAGTCTGACAGTGATCCTCTCCGTTCCGTCCATATCTTTACTATTGTCCGAGGACCGATAAATAGATGACTCAATTCTTTCCGAGAATGACAATAATAAAAGTGAGATAGGGTAAAAGGTTTGAAAGTGTCAGTAAGACAACCGTTCGCTTATCCGAACAATGCGCTCAGACCAGCGGCAGCCTCTTCCTCACTGACTGCTTCCTCTTCAGGCTCCTCCTGCTTGGGTGCCTCAGCTGCTGCTGCGCCTGCTGCTGCGGGTGCGGCTGCTGCTGCGGGGGCTGCCATAACGGATGCGGATTCGATTGCCTCCTTTATGTTAACTCCCTCGAGTGATGCGATCAGTGCTTTGACTTTGGCTGCGTCGGCGTCTACACCAGCGGCTTTGAGGATACCTGTGACAGCGTCCTCGGTGATGTCTTTGCCTGCTGCGTAAAGCACCATTGCACTGTAGATGTACTCCATTGTATTCAACCTCCAATTTTAACCGAATAATGCACTAAGGCCAGCGGCGGCTTCTTCCTCGCTGACCTCCTCTTCTTCTTCATCTGCTGCTGCCTTGACTTCCTCAGCCGGTGCTGCAGGCGCTGCGGCGGCCACTGATGCTGCGGCACTGAGCCTCGCACCGATGCTGCCATCCGTGTAGTTCGCCTTTGAAGCGATCGAAAGCATCTGTGAATCCGCTTTCGCAAGGAGCATCTTGATGTTGTCTTTGGTTGGTATCGCGGCTGTGATAGAAAGGCCCATAGCCTCCCTGAACGCCTTGGTTATGAGCGGTGTGATCGTCTCCGTTGTCGGGAATGCGATCGCGACACCCAACGCGCGGGCGTTGAAAGCAGCCGTAGCGAACATATTCGTATAGTAGTCCTCCGGGATGTTCAGGACGTCTCTGTGGTAGATCGTTCCATCCTCGTAGGCGGCCCTGAGGTCAAGACCTACGATCATGGGCAGGATCTCCAGCTTGGGGAGCATCGCTGCGACGTTCGCGGGGATGGGTTCTCCTTCCTTCACGAGTGTCGTGTCCTTTCTGACTACGATCTTACCGCCATCAATTGATGCGGGAAGACCCAATTTCTGAAGTTCTCCGATGATGGGTCCGGGTCCGAAGGGTGTTGGTCCCTGGTGGACCACGATGTCCATGGGTGCGATCTGACCTGCTTTCGCGGGTGCTGCCGTCTTAGTGGACTCCAGCTGCCTGAACAGCTTGAAGGGGTTAAGATCGGTAGCGATGATCGCACACTGTCCATGTACCGCGGATTTCAGTTCCTCGAGTCCAGGCTTCTGCTTCGCCGCCTCGTCGATCGCCAGGAACATAAGGTTGTTCTTGGTCATCTTAAGGGTCGCATGCTGCCTAAGTCCTGCCCTCATTGACTGAATCTGCTGACCTGCGATGCCTGCCATGTCGACGACTGCGACGACGGGCTTGCTGGTCATCTCCTTGACGAGCTCATCAACGATGTCCTTCTTCCATGCTGCGACGTGTGCCATCTTCGAACCTCCCTCAGATCAACCTCTCTGACGGACCCATCGTGGTCTTGACGTAGGAGGATGCGATGTTCATCCTTCCCTTCTCAAGCTTCAGCTCGACACGCTTAAGGATCGCCTCTATGTTGTCAGCGATCTGCTCAGGCGTCATGTCTACTGTACCGACGGGTGCGTGGAAGGTCATTCTGTCTTTCGTCCTAACTGAAACAGAGTTGCGGAGACCGTTGATCATCGCAGTAGGATCGAGTCCGGGTGCGATTGGCTTCGGCATCTTTCCGCGAGGACCGAGAACGATACCGAGCCTCTTACCGACGAGGGCCATCATGGGTGCCTCTGCGATGAAGTAGTCGATGTCGTTCGCGAGTTTCTTCGCCTGTTTCTTATCGTCTGCGATCGTCTGAAGTTCATCAGCGGTGATCGTGACGTCGGCAACGTCTTTGGCTTTCTGGACTAGTTCGCCACCACCAATCACACAGATACGGACCTTCCTTCCGCGGCCGTTGGGCAGAACGATATCGTCTGCGATACGGTTCTTAGGGAGTGATAAGTCCACATCCTTCAGATTGATGGCCAACTCAACCGTTTCAGTAAAATTGCGCTTCTTTGCACTCTCAAGTGCCTTCTGCACAGCCATTACGGTTGGTTTCTCTGCCAATTCAATTCCTCCTCGTAGTGCTAGCGGGCTTTATGGGCCCTCCTACAAGTAAAGCGTGCTAATAATAGGGTCATATATAAAGATAGAGGTTTAGCCCACCCCCGAAACGGACGAGATGGGCGGTCACTCCTTCTTTACTATCTTATTCTTGACAGACAAGGTGCATATCAGGGCCAACACCAGAAGGGCTATGGACATCCACATCGTGGGTATGAAACCGTTCATCAGACCATCCTTGCCCAATTCCTCGATCTGTCCAGGGGAGAAGATACCGAACACCATCGCGAACAGGACACAGCCCAATGCCGATGCGACATAATTGACCACCAGCATGAAGTTGGTGGATTCGTCCTCGTACCCGGGTGTGGAATGGTGTATCATACGTGTGGGCTGCGCGGTTCCCGAGAACGCATTGGAGACCCCCAGGACCAACAAGGGTATTATCACCAGCAGAGGCTCCTTCGTCTCATACACCATGTATATCATGATCGCACAGAACGTTCCCCTTAGAATCGCCGCCATGGCCGCGGGCCATTTGCATCCGAACTTGTCGCACATCCTTCCCACTGGTATGACGAATATCACCATGGCGACCGATGCCGAGGCCAGATAGATACCGGAATCGAAAGTGGGAAGACCCCAGTAGTGCTGCAGCATGTACGGCATCAGGTACTGTGCACCTGCCACCACTATGGTGCAGAGAAGAAAGGCGCTGCCTACGACGAGATACTCCCTGTTCTTCAGCATCTCCATTGAGATGACCATCCTCTTCTTGTCGATCTTGATGCTCCTTATGAGGAGTATCGATCCTATCACCGCCAGGATGACACAGATGGTCCTGCCCCAGAGATTCATATCCGAATCGCCCAGGTCCTCCATCAGGACAAGCACCGAACCTATGAGCAGCATGACACCCATTCCTCCAAACATCGTCGGATCCTTATCAGGATCTCTGGGGGCATCCTTGGGCATATGTGACATGGCCATCAGCAGGATGACAATACAGATAGGAACGTTGATGTAGAACAGCCAATGCCAACTGAGGCTTGAGACGATCAGACCTCCGAGTACCGGACCCAGGATCAACGCCAGGCCCGAGGATGCACCTAGGATGGACATACCCAGTCCCTTCCTGTCCACTGGTAACATGTGCACCACCATGGACGGCAGGACCGAGCTCATCATTGCTGCCGAGATACCTTGGATCAACCTGAAGAACACCAGCATCCAGAAGTTGTTGGATATACCGCAGAGGAATGACGATATGCCGAACAACGCCGTTCCCAGGAGCATGAACTTCCTGACACGTCCGTTCTTGGCCATCTTCCCTAACGGTATGAGGAATGCTGCCAATCCGACGACGTATGCGAACATTATCCACGAACTGTGGGTCGGGGTTATACCGAACTCCTGGGCCATAGTAGGTAAGGATACCGTGACTATGGTCGCATCCAATCCGTCGACCAATCCCGCCAGGAATATGATCGCCAATGTCATCAGTGTCCCCGGGGGGAGCTTCTCCTGTTCGCTCATTCCTTCACTCCGTAAACTATACCATTCGAATCATAAGTGGGCAAGATAATCTTGACGCCGGCGATGTTCATCAGGAAGTCGACGACGACCGACTCGCTCCTGATGTCCCTGTATGACTCAGGGACCACGATGAATATTCCGCCTGATCTGAGGTTGTGCATGGCCCTGAACATCGACTTATATCTCTGTTCAGCGGACATCCTGCCGCATACTGCATAGATGACTCCGTCGAAGATGTCGTTGCCATCTGTCGGTTTGGCGATCCCGTATTGGGAGACGAAGGACTCGTTGTCCTTCACTATCAGGTATTTCCTGTTGCGATCCAATAACCTGACTATCGCATCTATATCTGTCTTCAGTTCGGAACCCTCCAGGTCCTCACCCAACGTATAGAACAGATGGAAATACCTGGATTCCACGGTACGAAGGACCTCGTAGTCCCTCATCAGCTCCCCGTAATCGGAATTGGCCATCTTGATGACCAACGGCACCGTTTCAAGATCCACTGTACGCGGATACATCCCCACGCCCTCCTTGCCGAAATACAACAGCTCCCTCGTGCTGCGGATCATGTTGCTGAATACGAATGTGGGTCCGAAACTGCCTTCGATATCCTCCGGAACGATCATGGTCTTCATCATCGCGTATTTCGGCGGGTTGTATATCCTGTGCATCAACCTATCGAAACGTTTCGGGTCCAGATAGATGTCCACCGCCATGTCCGTAAGATGGTATCCCAGGATCTCGTCCAGATATGCCGATGTCATCGCCAATCCGATGGGACGTGCATTCGTCTCTATGAGCACAGGTCCTTTCTTATCTATCTTGATCTCGGTATGGCACAGACCCCACTTCATATCCACTGCATCCAGTACCTTGTAGACGTACTGTACCATATCGCTGTGGCCGGGTTCCATATCTTTGACCAGCTTGATGTAATCATAGGCCAGCGTACCATCGTCCGCACGTACCTTGGTGTACGACCAGATGTCAGTTATCATATGTCTCCCATCACAACTGAGGGAATCCACGATGAACTCCGTACCGCCTATGAACTCCTGGATGAGCACGTCGTTGTTGTCGGTACCCAATCCGTTGATCGAGACGATCATGCGCTTGTAGTGTTCCAAAGCATCATCTATAGAAGAACAAATCTTGAATCCGACCGTTCCTGCGGATTCGGCATACTTGAGGACACAGGAATCCAAATCGTTCTCCTTCCAAAAGCTTACGATGTCATCCTCACAGGTGACTGCCCTGCCCTCGATCCTGCGTAAACCGGCCTTTCCGAGTGCTTCATACATGCCCTGCTTGTTGCTCCTGAGGTATGTCGTATCGGCATCGTTCCCCCTGAGTCCCAATGCCTTCACGATACGGTCGGCCAGACGTACACCGTGTTCCGAACCAGGGAAGACAGCTTCGATGTCATATGCCTTGAGCTTATCGATGAACTCGTCGAAGTCCTCGGTCTCATCGATGTAATCCACCTTGTCTCCCAGACCTTTCCTTATTATTCCACGATACCTGATGAGGTCTGCCTCTGCATCTTTGACATTGATGACAAGAGGCCTGTATCCGTGGGAGATTATATCATCGACATAAAGGCGCCCTGAGGATACGCACTCGACGATGGCCATGTATTTCATAACGTACGAATGTCGATTGTTGTTTATTAGGGTTATAGTGTCGTATTTCACAAAGAAAGAGATTTTTTTCTTTGGGATTTGACTATATATCGAGAATGCGAACGGGGTATCGCCAAGATACAACAACTCCTGAAAAGGATTGTCGACCGTTCCCTATCCCGTGGTTCGGAGACTTGGACTGTCGAGCAACCGACAGAGCGAACAGAAAGACAACGATATCACTGAATCGGTCCCGGGGACCACCCTTATACCTGGAGGGGGAGGCGGTTCGACTCCGCAGTCTTTTCTTCTACTTTCACAGAAACAATGGTTATCATCATGAACGTCATTCATTGTTCACCCGCGATGATGATCGTTTTTCGAGCTGAGGATGATGAGAGACGGGCGAGCTGAGCGGTAATCCTCTTCTACCTTCGTTATTCGACGGACGCAAACTTAAAGGGAACTACGACAATCGCGTGGACATGTGGCCCGTACTTCAAGTCGCATTGGACTTCATGCAGTTGAAAAGGAGCATAGGGATATGCGAGGAGGCCGTCGCAGGCGGCGCCGATTGGATCGAGGTAGGAACACCTCTCGTCAAGAGCGAGGGGACGGAAGCGATACGTACATTCAGGAAGCTGTATCCCGGAAGGAAGATCATCGCCGACACCAAGACCATGGATACGGGCGGTTTCGAAGTGGAGATAGCTGCGAAAGCAGGAGCAGACATCATCACTATTTTGGGTCTTGCCGATGACTCCACCATATCGGAAGCGGTCATGGCGGCAAGGAAGTACGGTGCCGAGGTCGAGATTGACATGATCAACGTACCTGACAAGGTGAAGAGGTCCATCGAGGTGGAGAAACTCGGCGTATCCTACATCTGTCTCCATATGGGCATCGACCAGCAGATGAAAGGTGAGGAACCTCCATTGGACACTTTGCGCAAAGTCGTCAACATCACGAACATACCGATAGCAGTGGCCGGCGGCATCACCGCAGAGAACGCGGGTCAGTACGTAGAGGCGGGAGCATCCATAATCATCGTCGGCGGAGGTATCACCAAGGCGACGGATATCAAAGCTTCAGCGGAGGCTTTGAAGAAGTCCATGTCCGGTGTGAAGGTCGAGACCGATCTCGCGAAGAAGTACGGTGAGGACGAACTGTTCGAGGCATTCTCCAAAGTGTCCACATGCAACATCTCCGACGCGTTCCACAAACAGGGTATAATCCTCGGATTGCACCCATATCTAAAGCATAAACAGAAGATGGTCGGACGTGCGCTTACTGTCCAGACCACCAACGGCGACTGGGCGAAGCCCGTTGAGGCCATAGACCAGGTGAAGAAAGGGGATGTAATCGTCGTGGATGTCGGCGGGGCCCCTGTCGCCGTCTGGGGCGAGCTTGCTTCCAACTCGGCGATGGTCATGGGTGCCACAGGCATCGTGATAGATGGGGCGATCAGGGACATAGATGACATCATCGACCTGGGATTCCCGGCATTCGCCAGGTCATGCGTGCCGAACGCAGGAGAACCGAAGGGTTACGGCGGCATCGGCATCGAGATAAAGGTAGGCGGACAGATAGTCCGTACCGGCGATTGGATCATCGGTGACGAGAACGGGCTCATCGTCGTACCTAAGGAAAAAGCGGTAGAGGTCGCCAACCGTGCGTTGGCGGTACACGAGAACGAGAACAGAACCAGGGAGGAGATCCGCAGGGGATCCACACTCTCCAAGGTCAACGAGCTTTCGAAATGGGAACCTGTGAAGTGATCACAGGCCCATCTTGTCAGCGAGCTTGTTCAGCCTGTCTATCCTGTCCTGCATAGGAGGATGTGTGCTGAATAGCGACTGCCAAAAGCCCTCCTTCTTCAGAGGATTCGATATCCACATGTGGGCGTAGTTCGAATTGGTCATGATGGCCGCGGTGGGATTCGTCCTTGGATCCTGTCCCTCCAGGGTGTAGTTCATTACCAGAGTTGCAGAACCTTTATCGAGGTGATCCAACGCCCTTGCCAATGCGCGGGGATCGTTGATGAGTATACCACCGGATTCATCCGCGAGGTACTCACGGCTCCTGGACACACCCATCTGTATCAGCAATGCGGCGAACGGCACCAGGATCTGTGCCGCCAGTGCGATCAGGATAATTATCCCTCTGTTGTTGTCCCTGTTGTTCCCGGAACCGAAGAATGCCAGATACCATGTGATACGTGCGGCGTATGAGATCACGATCGCCAATGCCGATGCGATACCCATGACCAGGATGTCACGGTTCTTGATGTGCGACATCTCGTGTGCCAGCACTCCCCTGAGCTCGTCGTCCGGAAGGAGATCCAGGATGCCTGTGGTTGCGACCACGGCCGCATTCTCAGGATTCCTGCCTGTCGCGAACGCGTTCGGCAACGGACTGTCGACGATACCGACCTCGGGCATCGGCAATCCTGCCTTATCGGCCAGTTCCTGTACCATATCGTACAGACGGGGCTGCTCCGACCTGAAGATTATCTTGACATGGTTCGCCTTCAACGCCATGTCCTTGGATTTGTAATATGAGACGAAACAGATGAGCAGGGATATCGCAAGCATGACCGCCGTTCCGATCATCCAATAACCGCCCAGGAAGTATCCGACTATTCCGCCGACCAACATCAGCAGTGCGGTCATGAAGATGAACATGACACCAGTCCTAAGCCAACAGCCTAACATATCTCACACCTCGAAAGTTATCTCCTCACCTACATACAAGTCGTTCACACCGCTGAGACCGAAACGTACCCTCAAGTGCATCAACGCGGAAGGTGTCCCGCAATGGTTGATGTACATCTTCGGCGGCCCGTGCCTCTTGAGCACATCGGCGGTGGGATCCACAGTCTCCTGTTTCGCCCTGGGAAGATGCAATCCGCCTATCAGTGCCACAGCCTCGTTCCCGAACTCCTCCTTGGCCGAATCCAATACGCATTCGGTACCGCAGTGGAAGCAGGACGTCATCACCGCCGGACCTCTTTTCGTCCTGAGTGCAAGGACCAGTTCGTCCATAGGTCCGAACGGACCTATTATCGAAAGATGCTCACTCAGGTCCGTCCTTTCCCTGACCGTTATCAGATCCATGTTATCCACGGCGGCCTTGGCGGAAACGAACAGACTGCTTATCCCCGGATACGAACTGTTGGCGTACACCTTCAACAGTTTCGTCCTGTTCTCCAGAAGTTTCTTCAGCCCGTTGATGTTGCTCCTGTGGGCATGTGTCAGCACAACCCTGTCGATCTCGTCCGGTTTCACATGCGCATGATCCATGTTATGCATCAGATAGCGTCCGCGCATGCCTGTGTCCAATAACGTCTTCTCTCCGTCGACATCTATGAGCAGTGAGAAACCCTTCGCACCTATGAAATGGGTGTTCTCCTTCGCTCCCTCATTATACATACAGAAGACCTTGGACTGCATGATACTCCATTGTGAGCCCTACGTAAAAAGGTTTACCGTTTTCTCTCGTAAAGATGCAACGGGATATCGCCGCATATCCTATGGGCCTGCTCCTCGGTCATCCCGCCGGATTGGAGGTAACCCTTGATTCTCTTTGGTACGGTGGTCACTGCCATGATGGCCTCCGGCTTATCGGGATCGTCGATGAAATCGGTTTCCACCATGAACCTGTCGCCCTTCGACAACGCCTCCTTTATCAATGACCTAGAGGACGGTATTGATGGCATCAGACCCCTGTTCTCATCCTCCCTGACGTAAGGTAAGGAAGAGTGCTTCACCACCATCTCCCTTGGCAATCCCGCCTCATCAGCGATATGACCCAGACTCTCATATGTGGATGGTTCTGACTCGCTATGTATTATCACCGGACAGTCCAATTCCCTTGCGAGTTCCATACCCCTCAGAAGGATACGGTTCGATGATTCCATGTAGACATCGTCCACTGGAAAATGGGGCCTTCCGATCTCCCCGATGGCGTTGGCTTTTCCATCGGCCACTAGAGCGGCGGCATCCTCCATGCCCTTCATCATCATGGCCTCCGCCTTCTCCAGACCGAACCGCTCCGCCAACCACAACAACGTGACAGGATAGGGTCCGACGGCGACGTTTACCTTTAGGGATGTGGATTCCCTCACTTTTTCGGCCAGGGAGAGCGTTATCCTGTAGCCCTTCATGAAATCCTCACCCTCGTCTATGCTGACCTCCTTGTACGGCAGTGTGACCAGTGTCATACCCGTCCCTCCCGCGGCCTCGTACTCCTTGGCAGCCACGATATTCCTTCCTGACGGTGATAGATGCAGATGGTTGTCGTAGACGGGGACTTCCATGCTCTTCTGATGGTCGATAACGTAATTATACCTACGGAACGATGTGAAGGACATGGATTCCAACTCCCGTTTCCTCCTCAAGATGTTCAGGAGATACTACAAGGAGAACCCGATAATCATGCCGAGCCGTTTCGGCAGGAGGGAGTTCGGATTCATGTACTTCGACAGGGACTTCATGCAGAGGCACCTCGCGTTCGCGAACGCCCAGGACCTGCAGAGGTTCATGATCGCCCAGGTCCCTCGTCACAGCTACTACTCCACCGCATATTACAGGAAACCAGATGCACCCACCATGGAGGAGAAGACCTGGCTGGGTGCGGATCTGATATTCGATCTGGATGCGGATCACCTGGAAGGTGCGGACAACATGTCCTACACCGAGATGATGGACCAGATCAAGAAGGAGATGATCCATCTGGTGGACACGTTCCTTTTCGATGACCTGGGTTTCGATGAGAAACAGGTGGACATCGTCTTCTCCGGCGGAAGGGGTTACCACGCACATATTGAATTGAACGATATCGTCGGGTTGGGAACCCATGAGAGGAGGGAGATAGTCGATTTCATCACATCCACAGGTCTGAACATCGATTGGGTGTTCCCCTACGACAAGATGGTCACATCCACCGCCAACATCAACGGTCAGGAGAGGGCCAACGTCACAAGGAACCGCACCATCCCACCTGAGGATGCGGGAGGATGGAAGGCACGCATGAGGAGGGGTCTGAGGGATGTTGTCAACGATGTCTGCGACATGGACCCCAAGGACCTGAAGAAACTGTATCCCTCCATCAAATCAACACAGACCAAGACCATCGAGGGATACGCACAGGACCTAAGGGCATCAAGGAACCTCATATTCGAGAACAACAGGATGGCCACCCTGAAGAAAGGGACTCAGGACTTCCTGATCAAGATCATGGCCGAGGATATGGCCAAACGTCTGTCGGGAGAGGTGGACGAACCCGTCACAGCTGATATCAAGAGACTGATACGTCTTCCGGGTTCGCTGCATGGGAAGACGGGATTGAAGGTCGTTCCGCTGTCCAGATCACAATTGGATGGCTTCGACCCGTTATCAGATGCGATGCCCAAGGAATACACCGACGAACCCGTGGTGGTGACCATGAGGAAGGACATGGACATCCGCATCAGGGGCACCGACCTCAGATTAAAAGGTACGACTGAAGTACCTGAATTTGCGGCACCGTTCCTCATCGGCAGGAAGTATGCCGACATAGGCGATGGGCAGAAGAAGGACCTCCTTTTCTAAGCCCACCTTTTTTCTACTGTTCCAGCGATATACAGATGGGTCCTGCATTGAACGTCACGGTCTCGAAGGTCACCTCATACATCGACGGTATGAAGCACCCGCTAATTACACTGTTAGTGGTGGGTCTTATCATAAGATTCGTGCTCGCTCCCCTTCTGACGTTCAACATCGACATGGGATATTGGACCCATGTCATAGGGGTGTTCGAGAACGGTTTCGGACTCTACGGTACGGCAGGATACTATTACACCCCGATCTGGGGTTACATCCTTGGCGGTGTAATGTTCTTCAACGACATGATCAACATGGCCGACATGGGAACCTTCCTTGATCCGCTGGCATCCATGATCAATGATGAGTTCAAGGTATCCGACTTCGTCACATCATTGTCGTTCAACGTATCCGTCAAGATACCGCTGATAATCACGGATATTGTCACTGGAGTGCTTATCTACAAACTTGTCGAGAGATGGACAGGCAGCCAGACCAAATCCGCTCTGGCGTTCCTGCTCTGGTTCCTCTCGCCGTTGGTTATAACCGAATCCGCAGTACATGGAACGTTCGACAACTTCTCGGTGATGTTCACCCTGTTGGCAATAATGTTCTGCCTGGACAGGAAATACATCATCGCCGGAGCAGCATTCTCCGTGGCCGTATTCACCAAGTTCTTCCCGATATTCTTCATATTCTTCCTAGTGGCCCTTGTGCTCAAACAGGAAGGTATCGACAAGAAAGGGGCCAAGAACCTCCTGAAAGCGATCGTCGGTTTCGTTGCGGCTTCCGTGGTCATCTATCTCCCCAACATAATCAGAGGCGAATTCTGGGAATCACTGTACTTCCTGGCATACAGGATGGGCATCTCGAGGGAGACACTGGCAAGTATCGGTACTGTGAAGACGATCGTGATCCTGTCCGCGGCCGTGGTGGTCATCGCCGCTGTTCTTTGGATCATATCCAAGTACGGGAACGATATCGTCAACTCACTGAAGGACAAGAAGAAAACGGTTGCTAAGGTACTCGCGATCGCTGCCGCCCTTCTGATAATAGCATACGCATTCAAACTGGTGATATCGCTGATCACTGGTGACATGTCATCCTTCGAGTCGATCGGCATGGCATTGGTCACGATGGTCACCATATTCTCGGTGTTCCTGGAGCTCTATCTTGCATACAGATTGCTGATAATAGACGAACCTACGGACAACCAGATCATCACGATCATGATGCTCTCTGCACTCGCCATACTCCTTTGGCCGACCGCGCCGTCATACGTTCTCATACTGTTCCCGTTCGTCATCATATACGCATGCTGTGTGGATGTGAAATATGTCAAACCTGCTTTCGCGATCTCTGTGTTCGTAGCATTAGGGGAGATCACTGCATACGTCGTATCGATGAGTTCATTATCCGTTTACACGGGATGGATCGACGTTTCCGTGATCATCGGAGGATTCGAGTTCCTGCTGAACCCCTCGGCCCTGATAGTACCTGGAAGCTGGATCCTGGATGCTCCAGTGGTCGTGCTGTCCTATCTGTCCGTCATCTACGTTTCCTACAAATGGTACAAAGCATACTTCAGAGGTGATCGTCAATGAAGAATTGGGGATATGCCGTATTCGCAGTGTTCGCAGTCTTCCTACTGATAGGTTGTTACAACGTCTACTATGTGGACCATGGTGACTATTCCTACGAATGCAAAGCGGATTCCGACGGCATCACGGTATCTGTTAACGGACAGCCGTCCGACTACAGATGCTCCGTGTACTCCAACACATCGGTCCCACAGGAACTGTACCTTTACCTCGACAGTTCATACGCCAGCGACCTGAACACGTACTACCAGCAATCTGACTTCCTGAACGTGCTGAAGGACATGCTTTCAAGAAGAGGCATGGACAATGTGAAATTCGTCGATGCGGACGGATTGAAGGACGTGATGACACACAGGTGTGCGGTGTTCTTCGTGAGCGGTGCACTCCCCGACACGATATACGACGGAAGCGGCCTTGACATCTTCACGGAATGGCTGTACCTGGGCAGTTCGGTATACTGGACGGGACCGGAGATCGGAAGGTACGTATCGACTCCGGATGGAGTGAAGGACCTCTCCAAGGGACTGTTCGACGGCAAGGTATGTGATGAGAAGGACAAATACGGCTACAGTCACTCCGAGATGTACCAATACACATGCGTGAGATACGACGACTGCACCTACGGATTGGATGTCAGCATACCGGATTCCCTGCCGTTGGGATATGTATCCGATGACGGTTATTCCGCGGTGACCGCAGTGAAATTAGGTAACGGTTCCGCGACCGTTTTCGGCGGTAACGTAGCTGTCACTGAGAATGTATCACAGGTATTGACGGACCGTACGTTCTGCGCAGAGGTAGTCGTTGCCGGACTGACATATGTAAGTGAAGGATTGGCCCATGCCACCGGCACCACATCCCAGGGACAGATCAACATGGATGTAGATATCACATCATACAGCGATGTGGTTCTAACCATCTCTGTTGGCGAGCCTGCATCCAAGTGGGGAAGGACACATCAGTTCTGAGATTACCCAGATGATCCGTTCCTGATCTCAGACACATAAAAATCG
>JAFSYZ010000222.1 GCA_017455785.1 Candidatus Methanomethylophilaceae archaeon | reverse complement strand
GAACCTTGCGGATATAGTGAAGGAGGATGACGGCAAGTTCCTCGTCCTCACGGATAACGGTAAGAAGTATCTCAACGAGAAGATGCCCGATGAACTCCTCGTGGATGAGCTGATCAAGGCGCCCATCCCCATGGATGAGGTTGACAAGAAGATGATCGACGACCTGAAGGGTCATTACGGACTCATCGCCGAGGATGTACGTGTCAAGAAGACCATCCGCCTGGCCGATCAGGGGAAGGAGGTCCTCGCAACGGGATTCGAACTGAAGGAGGAGGTGACACAGGTCACCGATGCCATGATACAGTCCGGAGGATGGGAGGACGTTGAGTTCAGGAAGTATGATGTTCAGACTTTCGCCCCCGCATTCTACCCTGCGAAGAAGCACCCGCTGTCAAGACTTGGTGCGGATGTCAGGAAGCTCTACACCGACATGGGATTCACCGAGGTCGATGAAGAATATGTGGAACCCGCATTCTGGGACCTCGATGTCCTATACGTACCTCAGGACCATCCGGCCAGGGAATTGCAGGATACCTTCTATCTGAGCAACCCCAGCAAGTTCGACCTGTCATCCGAGGAGGACCTAGTGAAGATGGTCAAGAACATCCATGAGAACGGAGGGGACACCGGTTCCACGGGATGGGGCGGCAAATGGTCGAGGGAATCCGCCGAGCAGGCGATGCTCAGAACTCACACTACTGTCAACACCATCAAGTACATCTCGAAGCACCCCGAGGCACCCGCTAAGGTGTTCTCACTGTCGAGGATCTTCAGGAAGGAATCCATCGATGCGACACACCTGCCCGAGTTCACACAGATCGAAGGTATCGTCATCGATGAGAACGCCAACTTCGACATGCTCATCTCGTTGATCAAGGAGTTCTACTCCAAGATGGGATTCGATCAGATCAGGATAAGGCCGGCATACTTCCCTTACACCGAACCGTCACTCGAGTTGGAGGTGTTCTTCAACGGGAAGTGGATGGAGCTTGGAGGAGCAGGCATATTTAGGCCCGAGGTAGTAGCGCCGTTCGGTGTCAAATATCCCGTATTGGCATGGGGATTCGGATTCGAGAGACTGGCGATGCTCAAGTGGAACATCACCGACATCCGTGACCTTTACATATCGGATATCGACGACCTCAAGAAGAGTCCGACATTCTGAGGTCCATTGACCTCAGGATCAGTCCGATCCTCCTCTTGCCTCTATCGGTCACCGATGCTTTAGCTTTCATCAGCAGTGAGTACGCATCGGAGTCATGACCTTCCATCTTCTCGATCCTGGCCATGAGGATGAATCTCTCCACCCCGATCTCGGTACCGTTCACCGATCCCATCACTTTGATGGATGACAGTATCTCCTTCGCTTTCTTGAGATCCCCTGAATCTATCAGGATCTTCGTCATCCTCAGTCTGACCATCGGTATGCCGTCCAGTTCTGATAGCATCTCCATCGCTTTTTGGGTGTCACCGTTGCAATAGACAAGATCGGACATGTACATCCTCGACAGTACCGGGTCATGATCCGATAATCTGTCTATGGATGCCCTCATATCCTCCAGGTCATCGGATTCCCTGTCCGCCTCTATCCTCAGTCTTAAAACATCAATAATGAATCTGTCCGGGATGTCATCCAATTGTCTCAGACTGTCATGGAGGTCCTCGTTGCAGGTGAATATCAGATCGAAGATATTCGCTGAGATGAGTCTGCAGGCATCGATGTTCCTTCCCGCTCTCACTAGATGGTAGATACGTTCGTGGATGGATGTGATGTTATCATCCAATTCCTCCCAATGATCGAGCCATACGTCGGCTGCCATACTGTGCCATGTCTTCAATTGTTCCTCTGTCGCCATATTGATGATTGATGTCTTGCTGCGTGAATCAATCACCGCCATCTTGTTGTCATCCACACGTACGACCGGTATGCTGCCGACTGGGAAGATGTCCTTTGGAACAGGTGCCCTGAGCACACATATGCATCCGAGTGCATCAGTCACCCTGTTCTTAGATAGGTCTTCGTCCTCCTCAGTATTTCCGGATACGATGAGGTCGGCAAGGATATCGTTCTCCCCGGCCATGGGTCTGATCCTCTCGTATTCCTTCAGCCCCTTATCCGTGAGGAAGTACACCTTCCTCTTGGTCTTGCCACCTTTAACATGTGCCACCCTGTTGGTGACGAAACCCTTCTCCTCCAGATTCTTGAGTTCCAAGCAGGAGTGTGCACGTGATATCATAAGCGATGTCGCCACACCGTCCTGGGTCATTTCCCATGGGAGGTTGAACGTCTCCCATTCTCCGACGCGTCTGAACCTGTAGAGGTGGAACATGATCTTCTGCTTGATACTCAACGTTGACATACAATCACCTATGTAATACGTATATGCTTAATTATAATATCTAAATGTCAAATCATTATATTATGATTGTTATCAGGGTACCATGGTCAGACTCCTGATATGTTATGACAAGGATCCGCCGTCGGCGAACATGCGTCACTTCCTTCTGGAGAAGAGGCAATGGGAGGATATCGGGAGCGATGGCGATAACACGTACATGTCCTACGATGGGAATGTGCTTATGAGCATCTCACAGAAGCACATCAACGCAGAAGGTATAGATGACATAGCCAGACGTTACGGTGTGAAGGTCGATGACATCGTCTTCATGAGCAGACATTCTGCCGCCAGTGGGAAACCGACACTGACCGTGCATCCGATCGGCAACTACAAGGATGCGGAGTTCGGAGGCAGGCCTAGGACGCTGGTACCTCCCACACCTCATCTGATGACCGATGCCCTCAGAAGGATGAAGGCGAGGAACGACACCACCGAATATTCGGTATCGTTCGAGGTAACACATCACGGCCCGTATGTGGAAGCGCCGACGATGTTCATAGAAATCGGGAGCGAGGAGACACATTGGGGCGATATGCATGCTGCCGATATGCTGAGCGACGTCCTGTTGACGATGGAGAAGGATGCCGACTATCCTGTGGTGATAGGCGTCGGTGGAGGTCACTATGCTCCAAGATTCACTGATCTGGCACTATCGAAGAAAGTGGATTTCGGACATATGGTCCCGGCATATCAGACCACTGAGGCCTCCGATGATGAGGTGGCCAGGATGATAGGAGACGCTGCCAGGTCCACCGATACAAAAATGGTGTACGTCCACAGGAAGTCCATGAAGGGCGCGGAGGAGAGGCGCCTGAACGGTATAATCGATTCACTGGGTCTCGAGAGGATAAGTTCCAACGATTTCGAATCAATGTGAGTCCACGAACGTTCCCTTGATGTCCTTTCCGAGGATCGCGTTCTTCAGTTCATCGAGGTCCCTTCCGTTCACCATGAGTATGTCGATCTTGTTCTCCATGGCGATTTTCACTCCCAACGGGTCGAAGACGGATGATTTGCCTGCACCATGTTCGTCGTAGACGATCTCTTTCAATTCTTTGATGGTCATCCTCGACAGTCTCTTGGCATCCGGATTCTTCCTGGGGTCATCGGTGTACACGGCGTCCACGTTGCTGGCGTTGACGATCCTCGCCGCACCGCAGTACTTGGCGATCATCGCAGCGACGGCATCGGTGGTGTGTCCGGGTTCCGTACCGCCCATGACGGAGATCTTCCCGGGTGCGGAATTGTCGGCACATCTCTTCGGATCGACAGGGATCTCGTCGATACCTGCCTCGCCGAGGGCGATGCTTAGGAGTTTGGCGTTGATCCTCGTCACGGCTATGCCCATCTCATCTAATTGATAGGTGGTGCCTCCTAACTCCTTTCCAGTATTGGTGTAGTATCTGGCTATTATGCCTCCTCCGCAGACGACCATAAGCTGTACCTTGTCGGAGAGGTCCTTCAGAGCATCTGCAAGGATCTTGATGTATTTCGCATCATCCTTCTCTGGGATGAGGACCGAACCGCCTATCGATACCACTACCTTTTCCATGTTCCCATCCATATGTTTATAATTATATTTGGTTTGTGTGAGGTCTGGTCGATATCATGGGTGACAATGAGTCAGCGATGAAAGCAAAATACGATTTCAAGAAGGCTATGCAGCAGATCATGGGTACCAGAGGACGCGGTACCGAACTCATCTCGGTCTACATCCCGGAATCGAGACAGATCTCCGATGTCATGGCCTACCTCAGGGACGAGTACTCACAGTCATCCAACATCAAATCCAAATCGACGATGAAGAACGTTCAGAGCGCCATCGATTCGATCATGTCCAGGTTGAAGACTTACAAGTCCGCACCCCCGAACGGTATCGTCATATTCTGCGGAGAGGTCCCCAGGGCAGGTGACCAGACGAGGATGGTGCAGTACGTCATCCATCCTCCTGAAGCGATCACAGCATTCCTGTATCGATGCGACTCCGAATTCTTCACCGACCCGCTGGAGTCCATGCTGGTCGATAAGAAGTCATACGGACTCATAACCATCGACAGGCAGGAGGCCACCCTTGGAATACTGACGGGAAGCAGGATCATACCCATGAAGCACTTCGACTCCCTGGTCCCCAGTAAGCACCACCAAGGAGGTCAGTCATCCGTAAGGTTCGAGAGACTGATCGAGATCGCGGCACACGAGTTCTTCAAGAAGGTCGCGGACAACGCCACGGAGTTATTCCTGAACAGGCCTGAACTGGTGGGTCTGCTCATAGGAGGTCCCGGAGCTACCAAGGATTTCTTCATCAAGGAGGAGTACCTTCACCACGAGCTGATGAAGAAGGTCATCAAACCCTTCTTCGATACAGGTTACACAGATGAGTACGGATTGAAGGAACTCGTCGATGCGGCCAAGGGCGCCATCCAAGATATAGACTTGATGGAGGAGAAGGAGTATGTACAGCGTCTCTTCAGGGAGATCAGGAAGCCTGATGGAGGATTGTCATCATACGGTGAGGATGTCGTTAGGGATGCGCTCAGGATGGGTGCAGTAGACACATTGCTTCTGTCGGAGGACCTCAACAAGAGACGTATAACCGTTGAGTGTCCGGCAGGTCACAAGTATGAAGCGACCGTAACGGATGCTGACGATAAGGTACAGTGCAGGGAATGCGGTGCCACCGCCCAGGTCACGAGGAACGAGGATCTCATCGACGACTTCTTCGAGATAGCCGACTCATTCAATACAACGGTCAAGATCATTTCAAGCGATTCGGAGGAGGGACAGATGCTGATGTCCGCCTTCGGAGGAATCGCGGCCATTTTGAGATACAGGATACAGTGATACGATGTCCATAATGGAATCATTCAGGACGGAGGTAGAGGATGCCGTAAAGAAGGCACTCTCAGAGACAGGAGCAGATGTTCAGTTCACGATCGAGGTACCGCCGGCGGATGCGCCAGCGGATCTTGCGGTACCGTGTTTCCCCATGTCCAAGGCGTTGAGGAAGGCACCCAAGGACATAGCCGAGGACCTCGCCGGGAAGATATCGCCCGGAGGTCTGATCTCTGAAGTAAATGCAGCGAACGGATACCTCAACTTCAGGATGAACGGACAGGAACTGATCAACGGTACGTTGAAGGATGTCCTGACATGCGGTCCGATGTACGGCAGCCTTCCGTACAAGAACAAGAAGATCATCGTGGAACACACATCCACCAACCCGACAGGTCCGATACACGTCGGACGTGCAAGGAACCCGATCATCGGTGACACTTTGGCAAGGGCCCTCAAGATGTGCGGTTACGACGTCACCACGGAGTACTACGTCAACGATGTAGGAAAGCAGGTGGTCATCCTCACATGGGGTGTGAACAACCTCTCCAAAG
>JAFSYZ010000221.1 GCA_017455785.1 Candidatus Methanomethylophilaceae archaeon | reverse complement strand
GCCTACGACAAGAGGGACGACAGGATGAAGGGCCTCAAGGATGACAAGGTGGAGGACTTCTACACCTGTACAATGTGTCAATCCTTCGCACCCGCGCACATATGCGTCATCTCACCGGAAAGGATCGGACTCTGCGGGGCCATCAACTGGTTGGATGCGAAAGCGGGATTCGAGATCGATCCCAACGGACCCAACAAACCACTGAAGAAAGATGCGATAATCGACATCGACAAGGGTGAGTTCAAGGGTATCAATGACATGATCAGCGCAGCATCCTCCGGCAACATCGAGAGGATCTGCATGTACAGCATGATGGACGCACCCATGACATCATGCGGATGCTTCGAAGTTATTGCGGCGATGACGGTCGATATGCAGGCTGTGATCCTAGTGGACAGGGACTTCCCCGGTATGACACCGGTCGGAATGAAGTTCTCCACACTCGCAGGAAGCATCGGAGGAGGACGTCAGACCCCTGGATTCATGGGCATAGGTAAGAAGTACATCACAAGCGAGAAGTTCATAGCCGCCGAAGGCGGAATAGTGAGGATCGCATGGATGCCCAAACATCTCAAGGAATCGATAGCGGAAGCATTCCAGAAGAGATGCGAGGAATCCGGAGTACCGGACCTGATGAGCAAGATCGCCGATGAGACGATAACGGATGATGCGGAGGGCCTGATGGCATGGATGGCCCAGGTGGACCACCCCGCACTGAGCATGCCGCCATTACTGTGAGGATAACATGACCGAGATACCGGATATCAGTGACAAGTACGCAGGACAGATCGGTGAGGTCGCGTTGGGCAAAGGGGATTATATCGCAGGAGGTGCGAAAGGGATGCCCTTCCTCTCCTTCGAGAATCCGTCCAAGAGGAGACCTATGATCGCAGGCGAGGTATGGGACGACATCAAGGACTTCCCCGAGATGGCAGCGAAGATGTTCGACGGACGCTGCGAGGACCCTGTAGAATGGGCGAACATGTGGAAGGAACTGGGAGTGGACATGATAATGCTCCGTCTGATCGGTGCCGACCCGTTCGGTAAGAACAAGTCACCGAAAGAAGAAGCGGAACTTGTCAACAGGATCTCCGAGAAGACACATCTCCCGATAATGGTCTGCGGATGCGGCAACGGTGAGAAGGATATCGAAGTTCTGACGGAAGTCTGCAACACCGTGAAAGGGACGAGACTCATCATATCCAAGGTCGACGAATGCGAATACAAGAAACTGTCGACCGCGGCCATGGCCAACGGACACGTGATATTGGCGTTCTCCAACCTTGATGTCAATCTGGCGAAACAGATGAACATCCTTCTGACCGATTTCGGTATGGACACCAAGGATATGGTGATGGATCCCCTGATGGCAGCATTGGGAATGGGTCTCGATTATTCGTATTCAGTCAACGAGAGGATCAGACTCGCCGCTCTGAACGGCGACAAGATGCTACAGATCCCCATGGTGTGCGACTGCACATCATCATGGGAGGTCAATGATGCGGTGGCAGAGGACGACGGCACCATGGGCAGCCCTGAACACAGGGCGGTATGGTGGGAGGTCATGACAGGAACCGCGGCGATGATCTCCGGTGCCGATGTACTGATAGTGCGTGCACCCGGTGCAGCCGACATGCTGAAGATATACGCCAGCGAACTGACGGAGGTGCTCTGAAATGCCGACGGCGATAGAGTTCTTCAAACTACTGCCGAAGACCAACTGTAAGGAATGCGGACAACCCACATGTCTAGCATTCGCAATGCAGCTGGCCAACCAGAAGGCGAAGATCGAGGACTGCCCACATGTGAGCGGTGAGGCAAAGAACACACTGAACGAGGCATCCGCTCCACCCGTGGCGACCGTCAAGGTCGGAGAGAAGAACGCGATTAACATGGGCGGGGAGACGGTACTTTACCGTCACGAACGCCGCTTCAACAATCCCATCGCTTATGCGGTGACGGTATCGGATGCACTGGATGACGAAGCTGTTCTGAAGAGGATCGAATACATCAGATCCCTGAGATTCGACCGCATAGGAATGGTCTTCAAGGCCGATATGGTCTGCATCAGGAACGATTCAAAAGATGCTGACAGGTTCATGAAGGTCTGCAACCTTGTCAAGGACAATTGGGATTCCCCATTCGTACTCGAATCAGAAGATAAGGATGCATTGATCAAGGCGATGGATGCCTGCAAAACATTCAGACCGTTGGTCTACGGTGCGGATAAGGACACCTTTGATGAGCTGATACAAGCAGCCAAGGCATCCAAGTGCCCGCTGGCCATCAAAGCAGGGACTTTGGAAGATGCTGCGGCAATGACGGAGAAAGCTAAGGCAGCAGGATACAACGACATCATCCTCGACCTCCAATGCAATGACATCAAGGCACTGCTCGAGAAGCAGACAGCCGTCAGGAGGGCGGCGCTGAAGAAGAAGTTCAAACCTTTCGGATACCCCATGATGAACAAGGTCGGTTCAGGGGAGTACGCTGTGATGTGCGCTGTGATCTCCACATTGAAGTACGGCAGCCTCGTGATATTCGATGACCTGAAACCGTATGAGGCATTGCCGCTCTTCACACTAAGGCAGAACATCTACACGGATCCGCAGGTACCTATCCAGGTGAAGCAGGGACTGTATCCCATAAACAACCCCGGAGAGCACTCACCGATAATGTTCACAACGAACTTCTCGCTTACGTACTTCACTGTACGCGCGGACATCGAGAAGTCCAAGGTACCTGTATGGTTGCAGATCGTGAACACGGAAGGAATGTCGGTGTTGACAGCATACTCTGCAGGTAAGTTCAATCCGGAACATGTCGTAGAGGCGATGCAGGAATCCGGTGTACTGGACAAGACCGACGGCAAGATAATCGTTCCAGGTTTGGTCGCAAGGATGTCGGGTAAGCTGCAGGAACTCGTTCAGAGGGATGTCATAGTAGGTACAACCGAATCCAAGAACATCCCGAAGCACCTGAAGGAGATCACGGCTCAAGGTCAGTGATCAGTTCCTCCATGGCCCTGCCGAACGGTGTATCCGATGGTACATCTATCACATTACCATCCATGGCAGCCTTGGCTATGAACTCGTCATGGGGCATCACATAGACCTTGTCGAATCCCAATGACAGAGCTTCCTGCCTCAGAGCATCGGATATCTCGCCGGATACGTTGTTGATGGCGAGTATCCTCTTGTCCGATTCGATATGCACCTCATCCGCCAGTTTGGCCAGACGGCCTGCTGTCCTCACACCGACCATGGTCGGATCGGAAACGAATATCATGATATCCGCTCTGGGAAGCACGCGTCTTGACAGATGCTCCATACCGGCCTCGTTGTCTATGACCGCATACTTGTATTTCGGGATAAGATCCCTGAAACAGTGCTTCAGTACATCATTGGTGAAACAGTAGCATCCCTCGCCTTCGGGCCTTCCCATCACCAGCATGTCTATGCGGTCGGTCTCTGTCATCACCTGACGTATGTGCAGTGAGATGTACTCCTGCTTGCTCATACTCTCGGGCACCATGTCCGGATGGGCCACGATCTCGTTCCTCAATCCGCCGATGGTCCCGGTGACCTCTATGCCTAATTTATCGCAAAGATTGGAATTCGGATCGGCATCCACCGCCAATACGATCTCCTTCTTGGAAAGCGCCCTCACCAACTGCGACGATATGGTGCTCTTACCCACACCGCCCTTACCGACCAGTGCGATGATCATTCGAACCCGTACCTGCGCCTCATCTCCTTCGATACACCGGACAGCAGGTCCAATACCTTGTCCACGTTCTCGATGGAGACACCGTTGAGTCCGCACTGAGGAGTGATTATCGATTGCTCAGCGGCCTTCTGTCTGTTGATGCCTTTCTCCTCGATCTTGTCGAAAAGGGCCTCGAACCTGCTAACGATGGAATCGACGGTCTCGACGGCCAATGAATCATCGCTGTTGGGAATGATACCCCATGCGATGCTTCCGCCCTTACCGAAGAACCTGGTCAGCGCATCAGGATACATCAGGATGTTGTCACCGTACTGATACGCATCGAAACTCAGTATCTCGATGTCCGTAGAGAGGATCATCTCCCAGTTGGTGTTGCCGCAGCAGTGTACGCCCCTGTATGCATCGACATCCTCGAGGACCTCGTTGATCCACTCCTTCGCCTGTTCATCTGACAAAGATACGAAGGGGGTACCGAGGATGGAAAGTGACGGTTCGTCGTAGAATATTATGACCTTTTCATTCGCCATTGACAGTCTTCTCGCCTGCCACTTGGCGGTCATGTTGATCGTCTTCCTGACAATCTCGGAATAGGATTCGTTATAGATCACCGGACGGCCTTCCGCATCCAGAATCTGCAACCCCTCACTGATCGGTCCTGTGACCTGTCCCTTCACCGCGGTGAATGATGACAGATCCTGAACAAGGAACTGATACAGCCCGGCGTACATGTTTGGAGGGTGCACAAAATAATCTACATCATCCGAAAGTATGGCGCCATAGATCTCCATGGGATCGTAGTTGT
>JAFSYZ010000220.1 GCA_017455785.1 Candidatus Methanomethylophilaceae archaeon | reverse complement strand
GGGTAGGAAACATTTTGGATCCAGAGATCTCTTCGAATCCACGTTCCCTTTGGTCTATGATATCGTAGATGCTCTTCGTATACGCAGCGATCTTTATCCCTTTGGACAGAAGGAACTGTTCGGCTATCGCTCCCGCTGCAACCAATGGTGCGGTCATCCTTCCAGAGAACTGTGCTCCTCCGCTGACGTCGTAGTCCTTATACTTCATAATTGCAGGGAGGTCCGCATGCCCGGGTCTGGGGGTGATGTTGAATCCGGAATAGGAGGAACTGTTGGTGTTCTTGTTCTTGATTGTGAGAAGGATCCTTGACCCTGTCACGATTCTATCAGTGATTCCTTGTTCGAATATCACTTCGTCAGGTTCCTTCCTCGGTGTTCCTATCCCGTCTGAGGGTTTTCTTAGGTCCATCCGTTCTTTCAGATGACCCATGTCTATTTGCATACCCAGGGGCAATCCCTCTATGATGCAACCGATGCAGTCCGCATGGCTCTTACCGAAAAGTCCGATCCTGAGTTTGTTCCCCACTGAGTACATATCAACACCTCAGACCCAATGAGCGCATCTGTTCCACGAATCCCGGATATGATACCTCACAGCAGGAATCGTCAACCATCGATATCGGTCCGTCGGATATCAGTGAAGCTATTGCTCCCGACATCATAAGCCTGTGGTCTCCGCGGTGGTCAACCCTTCCTCCTTTGAGTCTTTCCACACCGTTGATCACACATCCGTCATCAGTATCTGTGATATCGGCACCCAATGCCCTCAGCATCATGACGACCGAGGAGATCCTGTCGCTTTCCTTGAATTTCAGCTGCGGTGCACCGTAGAGTGTGCTGGTCCCTTTGGCGGTACTCAGAAGGACGGCTACTATGGGGAACAGGTCGGGGATGTTTGACATGTTGACATCTATGGCATTCAATCTTACGTTGCTTTCGCATGTGACCGCATCACCGTCCACCAGTATGCGGCATCCGGCGGATTCCAAAATCTCAACAATGCGTTTGTCGCCCTGTGGGTCGTCCATATCGAGTCCGTGGACGGTGACCTTTCCTCCGAGCCCTCCTGCTACCAACGGGAATGCCGCAGATGAGAAGTCTGACGGCACCTGATAGTCCTTGCAGCGATACTTCTGCGGTTCGATATGGAATCCGTCCTTGGTTTCCGTTACGTGTACCCCGAATCTCCCCATCATGCTGGTTGTGATCTTCACATAGGGCTTCGAGACCAGTTTTCCCTTGATTCTGATGTCCATCGGCTTCCCTACAAGCGGGGACATCATTAGTATGGAGGAGACGAACTGGGAGCTCATACTTCCATCGATCTCTATGGTGTTCTCTTTCACAGGTCCGCACACTGTAACAGGTGCCATTCCGTTCCTCGAATTGCATTCCACACCACAGCTCTCAAGGGCATCCAGGAGCGGGGCCATGGGCCTTCTGCGTATGGATTCATCACCAGTCAGTGTAACAGGTGTATCGAATATGGAGGATAGTCCTGTCATCAATCTCATGGTCGTACCTGAATTCATTACGTCTATCGTCCTGTCAGGTGCGTGCAGACAGTCGGTATCAACGATCAGATAATCATCGACTTTCTCCACCTTTACGCCCATGGAGCGTACGGCCTCCATTGTAGCTTTGGTATCTAATGATTCCAAGGGATTCCTGACTATGCATCTGCCTTCCGATAATGCGGCCATAATTATGGCCCTGTGTGTGTAACTCTTGGATGGAGGTACGGTTACCGAACCGTTGATACTGCCTCCTGTGAATGTGATGTCCATGTTATCTCGTCCTTGTTATGATGGTCCTGCAGCCCATCGCTTTGGCGATCCTCTCGCCGTCCCCTTTCTTCGCAAGAATGGCGGTCGCAGGTCCCGTTCCTGTGATCCCTGCGGCTATCGCACCGTTCTTCATGGCCTTGTCGGCAAGAATATTGTCGTCACCTATTATCTGTGCGACATGTTTGCCGTTCTCCGTCAGTACGAATGTGTAATCCCTCTTCACGATCGATGACATGAAGGCGTATTCCGCCATACGTTCGATGTATCTGTCGACAGGGACTTTGTCCTTGGGGATCATCCTGTCCGGAACGCAGATGACTACGTCGTATTCCGGTACCTCGTCCGAGTACAGCAGTTCATCGTTGCTGTTCTTGGTGATGACCAGTCCTCCCAGGTGGCATCCACATGCGTCGTCGAACGCTCCTGTGATGGTGACCTTGCATTCCCTGGCGCATTGTGTACCGATCCTGATCATGTCTAGCTCATCAATCTCTTTTCCGTAAGCGTTCAATACCGCGGAGATGATGGCGTTGCATACTGAGCTGGAGCTCTTCAGCCCCATGGATGGCGGAATATCGGTCCTGACTGTGAGGTGATAGCCATCATTCACATCAGCACCGATCCTTTCCCTGGTGCGTTTTACACACGTCTCTGCGAGGAGCGTGCTCATACCCTCCCTGTCGATAAGCTCTATCTTTACATCATCCGCCGAATCGAATACGGCCTCTGTCTTAAGATCAATTCCTATGGTCGCCCCTACCCCGCATGGTATGGCGTTCATCACAGATATCGCTCCATGGGAGATGCCTACTCCGTGCATCTTATCGTCTCCTTCATCACTTTCATATCAGGTTCCTTCCCGAACCACAGGCGGAACGACTCTGCCCCTTGTCCAACGAGCATATCTCCGCCGTCACCGATCCTGCATCCGATTTTGTCTGCCATGGATGTTAAGGGTGTCTCCCTGCCGTAGACCATATCAAACACCTTGGCATCCTTCTTCATACCTCTGATATCGGCAGGATATTCACCTTCTACCAATCCTATCGGGGTACAGTTAACTACGATATCCTTGTTCCCTGTATGATCATCGTTGTCGACACCGAAGTCGTGGCATATCCTCTCCACCGTTCCGGCATTCCTTCCGCAGATGCTGACCTCGCATCCCATCTCCCTGAAGGCGAACGCAGCCGCTCTGGCGGCACCGCCGCTTCCCATGATGAGGACCCTCTGTCCCTTCACGTCACCGTCGACGAGATTGACCGCATGCATTATCCCGACGACATCTGTGTTCTCCCCGTGGAGTTTACCATTGTTATTGATTATGGTGTTCACAGCACCGATCTCTTTGCATCTCTGTGAAAGAGAGTCCATGTGTATTGTCACATCCTGTTTGAAAGGTATTGTGACATTCATCCCTCTGATGTCATATTCTCTGATCACATCATCAATATTCTCAACATCGGGGGAATCGAATCTGAGATAGGTCCCGTTGATGCCTGATTTGGCAATGGCCGCATTCTGCATCTTCGGCGATAATGAATGGTCCAATGGGTTGCCTGTGATCCCTACTATGACACAATCATCTCCGAAGTCTTCCATCTCATCGGAACTGAACTGTCCCGGAGCCGTAGGTCTGTCCGCATAACCGAACGTGAACTCGTTGTTCAGGTTATTCTGTCTGATACGTGTGACGGAACCTGTGTTCCCCATGCCGAGGATCACATGCTTCCTCTGCAGTTTGACAGATGCTCTGTATATGGAATGAAGGTCCCTGAATGAAGAGACCATGAATGCACCTTTGGAGATCTCCTGGTCGCCAATGGACAGCATCTTGACGATGTCATCTGCCTCAGGTGTGATCTCGAAGTTGTGGATGGACCTTATCCTTCTGAATCCCATCGGGATGTCCGTTTCCGCAGTGTCGACGAGGCCCTTGAAATTCTTCGGTATGAGCGAGATGTCCTTACCGCACATCGTAATGAGATCGTTCTCGGTGAGACCATCCGGTATCTTCGCGAAGGCGTCCAAGCGTACCTCATGCATCTCGGATCCCTCTCTCAGAGGCGATGCCGAACAGTAGGTGGTGCAGACCCTCATCTACTTCTCCGTGATGGTCTCTTCTATGGCCATTCCGAAGTGCCTTCCGCCCTTCTCTATCTTGGCCAGGACCTTGTCGCCGGGTGACAGTCTGGTGACTGATACGGAACCCTCTTTGGAGACCATCTTTATGGTCTCTGCGTTCTGCAGCATCACGCTGTACTCTTTCTTCCCGTCGGTGGCGGTCACCATGAGAAGTGGTCTCTTCTCCACCTTGCACCTTCCGACGCTGGCGACTCTGGTGTTTCCTTTGCTGTCGCACAGCAGGACGGAATCACCGCCCTGTATCTCGGAGAGATATCTGGTGCCTCCTCCGGGGACCTCCATGTAAGAATGTACGGCGCCGGCATTCACCCTGAACGGCCTGCTCGCGACGTATCCGTTATCCTCGCTCTCGGATTGGATCAGGAACAGACAGTTTGAATAGGAACCAATGAGCATCCCTTCCCCCGGTGACATCATACTGCATGTATCGATGCAGACTCTGTCACCCATCTCGACGGGTTTGATGTCCTTTATGGTCACCTCCGAAAGCTGTTCCGACGGGCTTTCCGTGATTATGTCCTTGAATTTGGATATTGACAACGGATCGGTGACATCGATCACGATACCGTCGACACCCTTCTCCATCGTCGTCAGGAAGAGACGTGCCTCCTCAAGATTCGTGGCCACGGCGTACACCTTGGTTCCGCTCGGGGCGAACTTGGATATCATGTTCTCCAGCGGGATGACGGTCCAGTCCGATGTCCTTACGATAACGGCATCCCTCTTGCCCGCCATGGACATGGCATGGGATTGTGATTTCGGATCGTCTATGTCTAGGATCTCGTATTTTCCGTCCTTGGACACGCCTTTTTCGAAATATATGGCCTCCATCTTGCCGAGGGACTCGAACTCATTGTCCCCGTCCCTGATGATGAATCTGCAGATTCCTGCCTCCAATGCGTTTGTCACAAGGTCCTTCCTTGCGTCACGGTCCTTCGGGCCGTCCGCTTTGACGATTATGCCTTTCATACGATCTCCTACCAGTGTCGTTGTCCGCTGTTATCTTCTCTTGTAATAATATGTTTCGCACGCTTCAATTGAAGTACTCCCTTCCGGCATCCATCATCCTTTTGAATGCGGATGGGTCATCGCTTACTGATGCTTGTCTGAGGTCATCCACGGCCTGAGAGAACAGCGACCACATGCGGTCCCTGCTTGCGTTCATGTGTTGTATCTCGTAGTACAGCATCGGATCCTCCATGGCGACCGACCTGTTGGTATCCAATCCCTTGTTGAAGGTTGTGGATGCTACCGTCCTGAGATCATCGAACGACCTGCCGCTCCTTTCCAGGACGGTGAATAGTGCTATGTTCACCGCGTGTGTCAGGCCGAGTACGTACGACATGTAATCGTCATGTTCCTCGACCCTCATCACACGTATGTTCCCGCCTCTGTCATTGAACAGTGCCAGTATATCATCGACGGCATCCTTGTTGCCACAGTCGCAGACTATCAGGTTCCTGTCGTACATCGATCTTGCGGACGGTCCGAACATCGGGTGTATGGAGCACACCCTCATGTCCTTGGCCATGTCTTTCAAAGTGTCGATGAAAGGTGTCTTCAGGGATGAAAGGTCGAAGATCAATGTTTCCCTGCCACAGATCTTGGCTAACTTCTCTAATATCCCTTTCACCAAATGGATAGGTACGGACACGATCACGATGTCTGAATCCTTGCAGTCCTCGATGGTGAGGCCGTTGTTTACGGCCGTATCGATTATAGATACATCATAGCCAGATCTCTTGAGTAAGGACGCTGTCCAAGCACCCATCTTACCGGCACCGCCTATGATGGAGACCTTCTTATGGTCCTTCGTACCCATCATGGCCGCTTCGGAATCGACAGCCTGTTTGATCAACGATGATGCGATCTCCTTCAATATCTCAGGATCCAATCCCGTCTGGGAACCCATATCCATGTATCTTGCGATGACCTTCTTCTCCACTTCCCTGTTCCTCAGGGGCGTACCTTCGGAGAGTTTGATCCTGGCGATCTCCTCAGCGATCATGGTACGTTCCTTTATCAGGCGAACGATCTCGCGGTCCTTCTCTTGAATCTCGGATCTGAGTTCCTCCAATCCCATCGGATTCACCCTTTGATGAGCTCTGCGGCTTCCCTTACGGTTGCTCCATGGAGTACGATGTCGGATATCGCCGCCATCATTCCCCTGACGTCTTTATGCTGGAAGACGTTCCTTCCGATAGAGACGCCGTGGCCTCCTGCCTCAAGTGAATCATGGACCATGTTCAGGATGTCCATGTCCGAATCCATCTTAGGTCCACCTGCGATGATGACCGGCACCATACATCCGTCAACGACCTTGGCGAACGTGTCGATGTTACCGGTGTAACTGCACTTGACGACATCCGCACCCAGTTCCGATGCGACTCTGACGGAGTGGGCAATCGCTTTTGCATCGTAAGAATCCTTGATCGACGGACCACGTGGGTATGCCATGACCATGAGGGGCATTCCCCATTCCATACAGTCACTGGAGATCTTACCCAGGTCCTCCAACATCTGTGGTTCTGATTCTGCTCCTACGTTGATATGAAGTGAAACCGCATCGGCTCCAAGTTTGAGACCGTCCGCAACGCTTGCGACGAGTACCTTGTTCCTTGAATTGACTCCTATGTCGGTGGATGCGGACAAATGAAGTATCAAACCGACATCATGTCCTGATGTCCTGTGTCCTTGGGGGACCATTCCTTTGTGCATTAGAACAGCGGTGGCACCGCCTTCGACGACATCGTTCACCGTCTTCCTCATATCCACGAGGCCTTCGACCGGACCGATGCTGATACCATGGTCCATGGGTACTACGACTGCATTTCC
>JAFSYZ010000004.1 GCA_017455785.1 Candidatus Methanomethylophilaceae archaeon | reverse complement strand
CTGAAGAGGATACTCGAGGATCATGTAAAGTACACGGGAAGTTCCAAAGCGAAGGCCTTACTAGAGAATTGGGAGAACAGTGCCAACAGGTTCCTGAAGGTCATGCCCATAGGGTACAAGAGGATACTTGAGAGTCAGGGGAAGGAATGATGATTCCCCTTATGGCATATCCTCTGCTCCGATATTCGATACACAAGATACACTGATCCAGTTGAGTCAGTAGAAAGGAAATGGTGCATCCGCCGTCCGTGCGTATCGTAGGGCCGTATGGTAAATTTGATCATCATCCGTTGGTGATGATAGCGATAATTTCCTGCCAGTTGACCGAACTCTCTGTTACCTATAAAAGACAGTAAAGCGTGGCACCCCTTATGTTGGGAATGTCAGCGAGAGACAGTAGCATGTCATGTCACCTGCTCTCCGGGAGAATACTAACGGTACTGATGCTCATCACTTCGGTAGTCTTTGTATGTTTTATCTTGACTGTGAACGGTTCCATCCCCTCCGATGCATCCGGAGAGACCAGCGGTCAGTGCGGTGACGATCTGTACTGGACCTATGATACTCAGACCGGTGCACTGACGATAACCGGTACGGATGAGATGTACGACTATCTGTACTCTGATGAAAGATGGGGCGGCAATAAGATCGTCTCAGTCTCTCTGCCAGAAGGTATAACCCACATAGGAAACTATGCATTCTATGGATGTACATCGCTCACCTCCGTTGAGATATCGGATTCGGTGACATCCATCGGAAACTATGCGTTCTATGGATGTATATCGCTTGCTTCCGTTGAGATACCGAATCCAGTCAGAACCATCGGAGATGATGCGTTCGAATGGTGTACGGCCCTCAAGACCGTATATTTATCAGATTCAGTAATGACCATAGGGAATAAGGCGTTCTACGGATGCAACTCACTGACATTCATAACCGTCGATGAATCGAACACAACATACGTATCTGTCAACGGAGTCCTTATCGATAAAAGGAATACCGAATTGGTCAGATATCCGGCAGGGAAAATCGATAAGTCGTACAACATTCCCGATTCGGTGACATCCGTCGGAGATTATTCATTCGAAGGGTGCACATCGCTCACCTCGGTGATATTCGGCGATTCTGTAACGACCATCGGGGACAATGCGTTCGAATGGTGCACAACTCTGGCCTCCATCAGGATACCGGATACGGTGATATCCATCGGAGGGTATGCGTTCTATGGTTGCACATCGCTAACATCGTTGACGTTAGGTGATTCGGTAATGATCATGGGAGGATATGCATTCTACGGATGTATATCGCTCACTTCAGTCGATATAACTGACCATGTCATATCCATCGGCGATTATGCGTTCCATGGGTGCACATCACTCACTGCATTAACATTCGGCAATTCGCTCATATCCATCGGTAATGATGCGTTCTCAGAATGTACCTCTCTGACCTCTCTGACCGTACCCGGTTCGGTATCATCAATAGGAGACAGGGCGTTCTTCGGATGTAGCTCACTGGCGTCAATAGCCGTCGACGTATCGAACACTGTATATGAATCCGATAACGGTGTTCTCATAGACAGGAAGAATGCTGAACTGTTTCAATACCCGGCTGGAAAGACCGATAAATCCTATTCTATACCCGGATCCGTCAGGATAATCAAAGAATACGCTTTCCGGAACAACGACAATCTGGAATCGTTGGTCTTCTCCAACGGAAACGGGGTATCAATCCATTACGGAGGTCTGTACGACTGCATCTCGCTGAAAGTGATAAGGATCTCCGATGATACGGCTGTGGAATTCCAATCGGATTCGATATATTACACCGATGAGATGCTGCACACCATATACGTGTCAGGCCCCGACGGCACATCCGTTCCGTCAGAAGCACTCCACGGCAATGTAGGGATCGTCTACGGGGAACCGCCCTCCGATGGCACGGATATGTCCCTCATCATCTATGTTGTGGTAGCCGTGGTAGCAATCGTCGCCGTGGCAGGAGTCGCCATCCTGATCATGAGGAAGAAGAACTCTGATCAATGAACAGAGGCCTCTGGCCTCTCTCTATTTCCCATTTGACTACAGGTCGATGCGTTGCAGATCCGCAAGTGAACGAAAATATCGCATCGTACACTATTCATCCAATGACCTGACCTCTGGGGCATCATTGGATTAACTTAAGGATATCCTGTCAGTGTACATAAGATCATATCGAACTATGTCAGACAAATAGTGGGACGGATACACATGCAGAGTTCATTTTCTAAAGCTTCGGATAAAGAAGATAACGAAGGAAGGGATGTAGTGATAAGGTTCGCCGCACCATCAGGTAGTTGGGTGTGTGAAATTCTTGAAAGAAGAGAGGGGGACGGCGCTAAGTCCTTATCACCGATAGATGAAGGAGATAAGGAATCGTTGCAAACTTATACACCTGATAGATAGTATCCGCAGCATGTCCATACCAAGCGCATACGTACTGTACGAAGGCGGATATGTCTACATCCTATACTTAGACAAAACGTATCAATATTCCCATGGGCCTCATATCGGTATGCGTATATCACCATGTTATAAACAGTGATCATGTGCAGAAAAGAAAGTTGTTTGTGAATAGGGGTCGTCTAGGACATCAGTATCATTGTAACGTAACGGTACGGTATTGGTCCGACATCATTTTTATCGGTGCGTTTGCCGGGCACAAAAAGGAATGGTGACGGGGTCTCCCCCGTCAGTTTCATTCGGCCCTTTTAAGGAACCTGGGGCCTTTCCAGCTCCAGTCGCCCATCAGATGCATCATCGCAGGGACGACGAATCCCACGGTAACCAGTCCTTCGATGAGGATACCGATACCAAGCGCGAATCCGAACTCCTGCAGCAGCGATGAGTTGGCGAAGAGCATCGTGAGGAACGTACCGCCCATGATAAGCGAGCACAGCGAGGTGACCGGACCGGCCCTCCTTACCGCATCAGCGATCGCGTCACCGTTGGACATCCCGTTGACCTTGTTCTCCTTTATCCTGGTGGTCAGGAAGATATCGTAGTCCATCCCCAGACCGAGCAGGACCAAGAACAGCACTATTGTGATGAGCCACAGTACAGGCACGGCCATCATGGTCCCGAAGACGAACCTGGTCAGTGCTACCGTCCAGATGATCGTCAGGACGATGGTGAGCATGGACCTGATCGGCGTGAGGTAGCTGCCCAGGATCAGAAACAGCAACACCACCAACAGCACGATGACGACGATCCTGATGACGGAGAACTGATCCTCTACCTCCCTGGAGATGTCGTTCATCACCGCTGACGTACCACTTACGTACGTATGGGCGAACAGTGCGCCGTACACGGTGTCGTATCCTCCGGTCCCGTGGAACTCGTCGCTCAGTTTGTTGAGGAATGCCATCGTACCGTCGGACATCGGCTTCTCGGTTGTGATGACCATCATGTTCACGTACTTCCCGTTGTCGGACAGTATTCCGGTCCCGCAGTTGAGTATGTAATCCAACACATTCTCGAGCGAGATCAAGGTACCGGTCGCACCGCCGTGTGTCCCCACCGTCGTGGTGTACGGGACATCCTTGAGCGTTATCCCTGGTGCTACTTCCTTGGCCATCAGTCCGTTGATGGTGGGAACGACTGCCCCTGGGAGCATCTCCAGGATAGCTGTGTTGACCATCGTGGGTGTGACATCGGGCAGCCCGGTCTCCTCCTTGACGGCGGCCTCCACCTGAGCGTATATCACGGCCCATGAGTTCAATCCGCTGGCGGTCCCGACGATGTCCGCATGATTGACCTTTATCTCATTGGACAGCATCATCACTGCAGGCACGGTCGCCGCTTTCGCGGTGTCCGTCCATATCAGGTACGGTGTGGAACCGTCATCCGCCAATCCCTTCTCCGCCACCGCGCTCTCCTTGAGCTCGATGACGACATAGGTGGGCATGATGGTGCCTCCGTCGGTCTGGGTCATTATGGTGTTTAGGCCGTCGACCGATTCGGACGATGGCATGATGCTTATCATATCGGATGAATCATCAGTTGTCAGGAAGACGTATGCCGCAGGCACCGAGACGACAACCCAGGCGATGACTATCGGAATAGCATATTTATGTGTGACATGCGACAGCCATGCGAAGTATCTCCTGGATATGCCGCATAATGCTGCGTAGAATCCTTTTTTACTACCGTCCTTGACCGCCCTGTACGTATCGATGTTGGAAGGCCAGAAGATCCTCTCGCCGACCAGGTTGATCAACGAGGGGATGAAGGTCAGCGCTGCGACGAGGGCGATGAGGATGCCTATAGCAAGTATGATCCCCATGGACCTGACCATGGAGAACGAGCAGATCGAGAGTGCACCGAATCCGATGATGACAGCGAGACCCGACGTGAACACGGATTCCCCTGCCCACTGGATGGAGGTCCTGAGAGCATCCTCGTGCGATGCACCGTCCCTCCTCTCGTCCCTGTATCTCGATATGATGAACAATGCATAATCGCATCCCGCACCCAGCATGGTGACCAGGACGAGAAGCTCCGTGACGTAATACACGTCGAGGACGCATCCGATCCCGAAGACCGCAGAGAGTGCGATACCGTATGCCATCCCGACGACCGCCGGAGGGACCAGTGCGGTGACGAGTGCGAAGAAGAACAACCCCAGGAGGACGAAGATCAGTGCGATACTGATCGGATCCACCTTGGAGACATCCTCCATCGATGATACCTCCGTATCATAAGCGATGGCCGCATTACCTGTGACATATGTGGTTAGTGCCGATCCGGCCTGGGTCTTCGCCTCGGAGACCAGGTTCCTTATGTCGGCGGTCTGGTGCGTCACATCGTAATTCTCCTCGTTGCAGGCGATGGCTATGAGGCAGATCCCAGTGCCGTCATCGTACTTGCTGTATTCGCCGTAGTAGGAAGCTGTGAGCGTCTGACCGTATCTCTCGGTCATGAGTGCGGCGAACTTGGTGTAGATCACTTTCGCCTGTGTCAGTTCGTCCGCATCGTTGTACGGGATCACAAGGATCTCGGAGAGGTCGATGGTATTCGAGAACTCTGTGTCGATGATCTGCATACCGACCGTGGCCTCCGTCTCGACCCCCGACATCTGCGTGATGTCGTACTGCATCGCCTCTCCGGCCTTGAGACCGAAGGGGAGGGCACATGCGAGAAGGACGATCCAGATCGCTATGATGACCTTGGAATGTTTCAGGATGAAATCCGCTGTCTTCGCGAACATGTTATCACTGGTTTCCCGATATGATAACGGTATTTAAGAATTTTGAACATGCTCAAATCAATACGATCATCAATCAAAAACGATGGCATTTACGAACGGTTATTCTGCCTTTGAGACCTTATTAATATTGTTGATATTTGATGTAATCAACGATTTCCATTGAAATCTGTTCATTCATTCAAACAACGATTTTGAATGTAATCAAAATTCCTTCGAAAAATTTGAACACTCTCAAACAAACTAAATATCCGTAATCGAATGAATGTTCAATGGCGCTCAAGAACATCGAGAACATCCAATCGTCCGTCGAGATGAAGCGTGAGAGATCGCGCAAAGAGATAATGGCCGCCTCGATGGAGCTGTTCTACGAGAAAGGTTTTCAGAAGACCACCACCAGGGACATCGTCAAGAAGGCCGGTATCCTCAACGGGAGCCTGTACAACCGCTTCAAGAGCAAGGAGGAGATCCTGCTCAACATCGTCATAGATGCGCTGAGGAACACACTCGGGGAATGCGAGAAGGTCCTGGAGGACGAGAAGAACCCTATCATCGCCGCGGTACTGCCAGGTGCGCTGGAGGTCTCCGTCTCCAGCAAGGACAGGAAGACCGCCGACCTGATCTACGAGGTCCACAGGCTGTGGGCGGCCGTGGACGAATACACTAAGATGAACATCGAATGGTTCTCCGGATACATGGAGAGATATGGCATAAAATTCGCGGACACCGAGGACGCGGAACTGAAGATCCTGTCGTTCCTTGGTGCCATAGGCAACATATGCGGATACTACGCCAACGGCGGTACCGAGGGCTGCGAGAAGATCTTCCGCTATCTGATCATGTACATGGGCATGCTGTTCGGGATACCCGTACTGGATCTGGATGGGACGGTGAAGAGGCTGACCGAGATCGTCGAGATCAGTGGGATGGCCATCATGAAGAACCAACCTGAATGATGGTCATCCTGATGGACCATTCCAGCGATACGGTCAACCTTGGACGGCATAAGGGAACTGGAGATATGGATTCCCTACTGGCGGT
>JAFSYZ010000219.1 GCA_017455785.1 Candidatus Methanomethylophilaceae archaeon | reverse complement strand
TCGCCAAGACCGAGGCCAGATCACCTTTCCCTGATGGATTGTTCGGGATGGATTCGAAGGCAACAAATGATGCCATAAGGAAGATGAAGTCCGCCGGTCTGATATCGTCTCGCCGTGACGGTAACGATCATGTTTACTTTTTGAATAAGCCCAGATTCAAGGATCTGGAGAAGTTCCTGCAGGAACTCTTCGAATAATTGGGATTATTTTCCCGTCCCTTTCGGGACGGGAAATGGGTTTCAAGCCGATGAGGACGGAAGTGTTCCCTCGATGAACTGCTCGTATCCGTACAGATCAATGAGACCGTGACCGGATAGGCAGAACACGATCGTCTTCTCCTCGTTCTTCTCCTTGCACTCGAGAGCGATGTCCATTGCCGCCTTGAGGGCATGGCACGACTCGGGTGCGGGGATGATACCTTCCGTCTTGGCGAAGATGCTTCCTGCCTCGAACGTCTGGGGCTGGTCGTAGGACCTTGCCTTGATGAGGTTCTTCTCGTAGGCTGCAGAGACCAACGGTGACATTCCGTGGTACCTGAGACCTCCGGCGTGGATTCCCTTGGGGATGAATTCATGACCGAGGGTGTACATCATCAGCAGAGGTGTCATTCCTGCGGTGTCTCCGAAGTCGTATCTGAACTTACCTTCGGTGAGCGATGGTGCTGCTTTCGGTTCAACAGCTACGATCTCACAGTCGGTCTTGCCTGCGATCTTGTCCCTCAGCATGGGGAACGTGAATCCTCCGAAGTTGGAACCTCCTCCGACACATGCTACCATGTAGTCGGGCTTGATCTCTGCCTTCTTCATCTGTTCGATGGTCTCCAGACCGATCACGGTCTGATGGAGCATCACATGGTTGAGGACGCTTCCCAAGGAGTAGCAGGTGTGCTCGTCCTTGACGGCCATCTCACATGCTTCGGAGATCGCGATACCCAAGGATCCGGTCGTGTCCGGGTGCTCCTTCAGGATCTTCCTTCCGAATTCGGTGTATTCACTTGGTGATGCATACACCTCAGCGCCGTACAGATGCATCAGGGTCTTCCTGAATGGCTTCTGCTCATAGCTTCCCTTGACCATGAACACCGTTGTGTCGATGTCGAAGAGGTTGGATACCATGGCGAGAGCGGTTCCCCACTGTCCTGCACCTGTCTCGGTGGTAAGGGTGTGGATACCGGACTCCGCATTGTAGTATGCCTGTGCCAGTGCCGTGTTACCCTTGTGACTTCCCAGGGGGCTCATGTCCTCCCTCTTGAAGTAGATCTTCGCGGGGGTCTTAAGGTACTTCTCCAGACGGTATGCCCTCTGCAGAGGTGCAGGTCTGTTGAGGTAGATCAGATTCTCACGGACCTCTTCAGGGATGTTGATGTATCTCTGAGTCGAACCCTCCTGCTCGATGATCGGCTTACAGAAGATTGGAGCGAAGTCCTCCGGTTTTGCCGGTTTCTCTGTAACTGGATTGAGTGGTGGTTCCAGATGGCCGATATCGGCTGCAAGGTTGTACCATTGCTTGGGTATCTCCTCTGGGTCCAATGTTATGCGTGCGTCTTTTGGAATTGCCATGAATGAGTGTACTCAAAGGAGAGTATATGTACTTATTGGTCTATTAATGTATAAAAATGTACAATAAATACGTATTCAGACCAACGACAGTCGTTTAATAGCAATGATAATACGAAATCCGTAACTGGAAGCAGGTCCGGATCGTTCGGACACCTCCCCGCTTTTCTTATATACGATTATACCGTGGAATCGGATGAGATGACCTACATATCGCATCCTCTTATCAGACCGGACACGGTGGAGAGCCGTGCCTATCAGGTGAAGATAGCGGAGGGTTGTCTCAAGGACAATACATTGGTGATACTTCCTACAGGTCTTGGTAAGACCGTGATAGCATTGATGGTCGCAGCCGATGTACTGTCAAAGGGAAAAAAGGTGCTTATGTTGGCGCCTACCAAACCGTTGGTGGAGCAGCATTTCGAAACATTCTCGGGATGGTTGCAGGATGTGAGGATAGGCACCATGAACGGCAACATGCCTCCCGAGAAGAGAGCATCCGTTATCGCTGATAACGACATGATAATATGCACACCTCAGGTGGTGGAGAACGATGTTGAGAATGAGAGGTATTCCTTAACCGATTTCGGTCTCATCGTGTTCGATGAGGCCCATCGCGCGGTCGGAAATTATGCGTATGTGAACATCGCAGTGCATTATCACCGCGGTCTCACTTTAGGTATGACCGCATCTCCCGGATATGACATGGAGAAGATCAAGGAGGTCGTCTTCAATCTGGACATCGGAAGGATAGAGGTACGTACCGATGAGGATGAGGACGTATCACCCTATGTTCATGATATCTACATGATAAGGAAGGAGGTCACGATGCCTCAGGATCTTCTGGATGTCATCAATCTATTGAAGAAGATGATGAATCCCTATGTTCAAGAATTGATCGACCTAGGTCTGATGGATAGGAACTGGCCTGCATCCACTACGCATCTTCTGACCGTTGGGAGCTCATTGCAGAAGAGGCTGGCGAGAGGGGAGAAGACATCGATCATATTCCGCGGCCTGGTATCACAATCGGCATCTATGAAGCTGCTGCATGCCATAGGATTGGCGGAGACCCAAGGGATGTCATCGGTAAGGAACTACATGGCGAAAGTGGAAGAGGAGGCCAATCAGTCGAAAGGGAGCAAGGCATCCAAGGAGATTGTTGCCATGCCTGAGTACAAGCAGCTGTGGGAGATTTTCAACAGAACGAACGTGGAGCATCCGAAGATATCCCGTGTTATGAGTCTTGTGAGTTCCAAGATCAATTCAGGTGCGGATACAAGGGTGATTGTGTTCAGTCAGTACCGTGAGACCTGCGAGATGCTGGTGGAGAAGCTCTCCAAGATAGAGAACGTCAGGGTGGCGAAACTCATAGGACAGTCCAAAGGAGGACTCAAACAGAAGGAACAGGTCTCGATGCTCGAGGACTTCCGCAGCGGGAAGTACAACGTGATCGTATCCACCTCGGTAGGGGAGGAGGGATTGGACGTCACGAGCACGGACATGGTGATATTCTACGAGCCGGTGCCTTCGGAGATACGTACCATCCAGAGGCGCGGACGTACCGGAAGGAAGAACATGGGAGAAGTCTACGTCTTAGTCGCCAAAGGGACCAGGGACGAGGTGTTCGAGAATTCCAGCAAGAGGAAGGAGGAACAGATGATCTCCAACCTCAAGAAACTGGATTTCTCATTGCGCAACAACTTCGGTTACAGACACAACGTGCAGACGAAGCTCGGTGAATTCTGATCCCTAATAGAGGAATTATTAACAGAAAGAATCCATTCACGTCCATGGACTTCGCAGATATAGCAATCACCTTCGACAAATTGGAATCAACCAGTGCCCGTTTGGAGATGACTGACATCCTGGCTGAATTCTTCAGCAGGTGCCCTGCGAAGGAACTGAGGTCCATAATCTATCTGTCCCAGGGTAAGCTGCATCCGGATTTCTACGGTGTGGAGCTAGGGATGGCGGACAAGCTCGTTCTGAAAGCGATCTCACTGACATCTGGTAAGCCGGATGCGGTTGTGGAGGAACTATGGCTGAAAACCGGTGATCCGGGACAGGTCGCGGAGCAGTTGATCACGAAGAAGAAGCAGATGACACTGTTCTCCGAGCCTTTGACGTTGGACCGTGTGATCAAATCATTGACATTGATCGAGACGGCGGAAGGGAAGGATTCACAGGACCGTAAGATGAAGCATTTGGCAAGTCTGCTCCATGATTCCGGACCTTTGGAGGCGAGATACCTCTGCCGCATAGTGACCGGAAGGATGCGTGTAGGTGCCTCCACAATGACAATACTTGATGCGTTGGCCATCACTTACGCAACCAAGGAGAGCAGGCCCGAGATCGAGAGGGCGTTCAATGTAACCTGCGATCTGGGTCTTGTCGCTGAGACCCTTGCTACAGATGGTATGGAAGGCATCTCCAAAATCAAGGTGACCGTCGGCGATCCCGTCAAAGTGATGCTTGCAGAGCGTCTTCCATCAATAGCCGAAGTAGTGGAGAAGATGGGCGGAGAGTGTGCCATAGAGTATAAGTACGACGGGATAAGGGCGCAGGTCCACATAGGTAAGGATTCCGTTAAGATATACTCCAGGAGGCTGGAGGATCTCACACCCAACTTTCCCGATATAGCCGAGGCCGTCAAAGCCCATTTCAAAGGCACCGAGGCCATAATCGAAGGGGAATGCGTCGCCGTGGATTCCGAGACCGGATACATGCAATCGTTCCAGGAGGTCACCCACAGGAGAAGGAAGCACGGTATGAGCGATGCTGTGAAGGAGATCCCTGTAAGGATATTCATGTTCGATATCCTGTATGTTGACGGGAAGGACATGACAAATGTGCCATACCTTCAGAGGAGGGAGGCAATCAAGGAATGGTTCGACATCTCCGATAACGTTCAGATGTCAACCATGAGGATCGTTCACTCCGTACAGGAAGCGGAGGATTTCTTCGAGGATGCTGTCAACGCGAGATGTGAGGGTGTGATGGCAAAATCCATTGCTGATACATCGATATACCGTGCTGGTTCCAGAGGATTCCTTTGGATCAAGTACAAGAAGGATTATCAGGAGAGTCTGACAGATTCATTCGATCTCACCGTGGTCGGAGCGTTCTATGGTATGGGCAAGCGTGCCGGGAAATACGGTGCCCTGCTGATGGCAACATACGATCCGGAGACCGGAAGGTATGGTACCGTCTGTAAGTTAGGAACAGGATTCGATGATGCCTTCCTGGATAATCTTCCGAATCTTCTGGATATGTACAAATCACCGGAGATTCCGCAGTCATTGGATGCCAAGATGCAGCCCGATGTGTGGTTCCAGCCTGCGGTAGTCCTTGAGGTGGTGGCGGCAGAGATAACCCTGAGTCCCAATCATACTGCAGGTCTTGGTGTGCTGAAGGAGGACACCGGTATCGGAATAAGATTCCCGAGGTTCACTGGAAGGGTGAGGGACGACAAGGGTCCAGATCAGTGTACGACCGTACAGGAGATCATCGAGATGTATGAGATGCAGTCCCATGACTCCGATGGTCTGAGCTGAATCATTCGCCTCTCATCACGGCTACGTACACCGGATTCTGGGCCGTCATAAGATGATACCTGCCCAGTTTCCTTGCTTTCGATACATTGAGACAGGTGATCTCCTCTTCTACCAGATTGAATTGCGATATCACTTGAGAGGTCTCCTCCAATGTCTCGATGGTGACGGAGTTGATGACGATCCTAATCTTCGGATTCAGATCGAGAAGAACCTTCACGATATCCTTCAGATTCCCTGATGATCCGCCGATGAACGCATGAGTGGGTGCTGGAAGCCCTTCCATGGCCTCAGGGGCACAGCCTCTTATCACTTCAACATTTGGGGTCTTGAACTTCAGTTTGTTCTGTTCTATCAGATCGGCCGCTTCCTTCTCCTTCTCGATGGCATAAACCATACCGTTGATAGCGACCAGCGCCATCTCGATGGATACTGAACCTGTTCCCGCTCCGATATCGTAAATGACAGAATTGTCGGTGAGCTTCAGTTTGGCAACGGATAGTGCACGGACCTCGCTCTTAGTCATCGGTGCATCGCCCCTGATGAATTCCTCATCGGGGATGCTGATAGGGTTGGATCTTACCGGTGAATTGTTGATTATCAGTCCGACGCACAGTTTGCCGAATGAATGTGCCAGTATCTCATCTGGAGAGCCGGTGGTTATCTTTTCAGTGGGATAGCCGAAGTCCTCTCCGATGGATATGGTGACGTCCATGCCGTAATCCTTGAACAGTCTCGCCATCGAGTGCACCGATTCTTCATCAGAGAGCAATGTGAACACCTTCGGGTTGACACGGCAGATCCCGACGATGTTGCAATCCTTACCATGTGAGCTTGTCAGCGTCACATCCTGCCAGGATGTCTCCAATTTTGAGCACAGGTAGATGACGGATGATATGCCTGGCTCTGTTATTACATCATACTTGGAGCGGTCTATTTTCTCCAGCAGTTTCTTCGCTCCGCTGTAGAACCCTATGTCCCCTGACATCAGTACGGACGCTGTCTTGTATTGCGGATTCTTGTCAAGGAATGCTATGACCAGGTCGGACTTGTACTCCTCGAACACATCGCCCTTGAAACCGATGGTCTCTACCATCCTCTTGGCCCCGATGACCACATCCGATGAATCTATCCTCTTCTTAGCGGAGACAGTAACACTCTCTCCGCCCATCCCGATGCCGATGATGTTGATCGTCCTCTTCTCGTCCATGGTCCTCTCCGCCTCTATTCCGTATTCCTTCTCAATGATATCTATGACCTCGTCGTATGACAGCCCTTCCTCTTTCGGTCTCTCGACCAATATTACAGTGACACCGGCCCTCTTGGCCGCCCTGATCTTGTCCTCGTAACCGCCCACCGTTCCGGAATCCTTGGTCACGAGATATCTTGCATCGATCTGTTTCAGTGTAGCGTAATTTGTTTCTTCAGAGAACGGGCCCTGTGCACAAATAAGATTCTTGCCTGAGAACCCGAAGTTCATGCATTTCTCCATCGATTCCTTGGTCGAGAGGACCCTTGCGGTGACCCTTTCCTTGTAATCCGGGATCCTGGTGTATGATGCGATGTCATTGGACCCGGTGGATGCCAGGATGTTACCTTCGGTGTTTATCAGGTAATCCACCGCCTCAACGACTGTTCTGACCCTGACTATCCTGTCGTAATCCACATCTGATTCGGATCTTTTCAGACGTACGTATCTGACGGAGGTGTTCTCACATGCTTCCTTGATGTGAGCGGTGATGTTCAATGCATAGGGATGTGTCGCGTCGATGACCATGTCGCATCCAAGTTCCCTGATCACATTGCCGATGCCTTCGACACCTCCGCAGCTCCCTACTTTGACATCTATCCCGTCGGAGAAGTCCATGACCTCCGCACCGTATTCGGTTGCAACCCTAACATGGACGTCGATACCCTTGTTCGCTATGGCCTCGGACAGTCTGCGTCCTTCGGTGGTCCCTGAGAATATGAATACCGACCTCATGGGAATCTCACATCCAATCTCCTCTTGCATATGGCCAAGGTCATACCGTTCTCGGCTGTCTTCTTCAGTATGAGTTCTCCGCCGTAAGGTATCATCGCCGAGCGTTCGCAGACGCAATCTACGGTCGTCACCGATTTTACAAATTCAGATTTTGAGAACTCTCCTTCCAGAGACATCAATTGTTCTGAGGTATAGAACATCGCAGGTGAGCGTACGAATCTGGCGAACGATAGGATCGCTTCCTCGTCCTTCTTCAGGTCGATGCTGCAAATCGCTGCGATCCTTTCCTTGGCGATGCCTTCCTTTTCCAACATCCTGAGGACGAATCCCTTCAGTTTCTCAGGATCCGTATC
>JAFSYZ010000218.1 GCA_017455785.1 Candidatus Methanomethylophilaceae archaeon | reverse complement strand
GACAACCGTTACATCAACTTCAACAAACTGTTCGAACTGCACCAGGACACGCCTGCCTACAGCGAGGCGGTGAACAAGGTCCTGTGGGAGGACCTCGACATACCCGGAACGGAGACGGTCGTCAAAGCGATCGCCGACGGAGAGATCAAGGTGGAGGTGTGCAGGATATCCCCCATCGGTATGGAGGGCATCACAAGGTCCAAGGAACTGATGCAGCCGATGCGTGCGGATCACTCAATACTCATGGCACTGAAGAAGAGGCTGGAGGACGAACTGCTCTTCGGTTCATGCCTCAGATGTCAGACGCAATGGAGGGTCCGCGTGAAGGATGCACCCAAACGCTTCGTGTGCCCCAAATGCGGTGGCAACATGGTCGCCGTCCTGAAGGAGTACGACCGTGACAAGATCAAACTGTTCGCCAAGAAGGACCTCACCGACGAAGAGAAGAAGGATACACAGCGCATCACCAGGATCGCGAACCTAGTTAATGAGAACGGTCGCAAGGCATGTATGACACTCGCAGGACGCGGTATCGGTCCGGATGCCGCATCACGTATACTGAGGACGATGCACACCGACGAGGACGAATTCCTGCGTGACATATTGGGTGCAGAAGTGCTGTATGCGAAGAACAAGAGATTCTGGGATTAGATCAGGTCACCCTTCTTGGTGAACTCCTTCTTCTTTTCCTCTTTGACGATGGGTTTGGGCTCTATCGTGTTCTTGGCAAGGAAGCCCTTCGATATCACATAGACTTCGGACGATGTCGGTCTCGATGCATCCGGCGAATGCACCTTGACGCTCTGGAAACGTTTCTCCAGTTCCCTCCTCAGTGATGGGAACATATCGCCCATGAACACCTTCATCACAAGGATCCCATCCTTTTTCAGTACCCTGTCACAGACGTTCACGGCGAACATGCAGAGGTTGATGGATCTTGCATGATCGGTTGCGTATGCACCTGCGATGTTCGGTGCCATATCAGACAGTACGACGTCCGCTTTACCACCGAACTTCTCCAACAATTCGAGCATGGTGTTGTCATCCGTGATGTCACCGACGATGGTCACGACGCCCTCCATCGGTTTGATGGGTCTCAGATCCACACCGATGACCTTTCCCGATTCACCGACGCGTTCCTTCGCGACCTGGAGCCAACCGCCCGGTGCAGCCCCCAGGTCCACGACGGAATCGCCTTCCTTGAAGATGCCGAAACGATCGTCCATCTGCATGATCTTGAAGGACGCCCTGGAACGGTAGTTCATCTTCTTCGCTAACTTGTAGTAATGCTCGTGATGTCTCTCCTCGATCCATCTGTCATGCAGGGACATATTCACTGCTCCGGGTCCACATCGATGGTATGGACATACTGACCCTTGCCGATTGTGGCCTTACCGTAATTGATGGCGTTGACCGGGCATCTGTGATAACAACCGAGACACATGATGCACTGTTCAGTGGTCCATACCGGCTTCCCATCCTTCATGGCGATTATTCCGATGGGACATCTCTTCACACACAACTTACATCCGATGCATGCATCGCTGACCTCGAAGTTCCTGGTCTCCCTCGCTTTCTCGTATGCCTTGTAGGTCATCTTGGAGACGAACTTCATCTTCTTGTCCCTGACGAAATCGCCCTTGTCATTGTTCTTGATGTGCTCGATCACTTCATCGATCTGCTTCTCCGCAGCGTTGTTGATCTCGGCTATCTTCGCCTTGTCATTGACATCGAACAGCGGCGTCCAGGTATCGGGCATCTTGACACTGTATTTCGCATCGAGTTTCAATCCTCTCTTCTTGAGGATGTCGGCCATCATGTCGGCGGCCATCCCGCCTACTTCACCGTAGGTCCCGACGAAATAGAAGTAGGACCCTTCACCGACGTACATCTTCTTGGATTCCATGAAATTGATGACGTTCGCAGGAAGCCCGTGGAAATATGTCGGACACACTATACCCAATCTTCCTCCTGCATGAGCCTCCAGATGCTTCTCCCATCTCAACTCCTCGATGGGGCGTGCCCAATCGCCTGTTGCTTCTGCTATCCTGTGAGCGACGTATTTCGAGTTCCCTGTAGCTGAGAAGTATACGATCATGATATCCGTCCCGACGTACATCGTTCTTCCTTATAAGGACGTGTATTGGCCTGATATGACGGAAGCTGCCATAACGGCTCTGGACGAACCTATAAAACGGTTGGTCACATACGGATTCGCAGAGGTTACCATGTCTGAGAATTGGACCTATGCCAAGGCCGGTGTCAACATCGACCGCAAATCGAGCGCCATAGAATCGTTGGTCAAGGAACTGAAGTTCAAGAGGGAAGGCATAGGTCAGATGGTGCACATCAAGAACCTCTTCGCCAGTCTCATCGACTTCGGCGATAATTATCTGACGATGGCCACCGACGGAGTGGGAACGAAGCTCCTTGTGGCCGAGGAACTGGGTATATGGGATACCGTCGGTATCGACTGCATCGCCATGAACGTCAACGACACCATATGCGTCGGTGCGGAACCCATCTCGTTCGTCGATTACATCGCGATAGACAAACCCGATGACGCGATCACGGAAGCGATCGGAAAAGGACTCCAGAAGGGAGCGGAACTCTCGAACATGGAGATCGTCGGCGGGGAGATTGCAGTACTTCCCGAGATGGTGAATGGCGTCGACCTTTCAGGAACATGTCTCGGATACGTTCCCAAGGATAGGATCGTCACCGGTCAGAAATGTACGAAAGGGGATGTCATCGTCTCGTTGAAATCATCAGGAATCCACTCCAACGGACTGACTCTGGCAAGAAAGGTCTTCGAGAGCGCGGGATACACCATGAAGGACAAGGTCCCCGGACTCACCGGAACTGTGGGCGAGGAACTCCTGACCCCTACGGAGATCTACGTCAAACAGGTGTTGGACATCCTGAAGAAGCATGAGGTGCACGGACTGGTGGACATCACCGGAGGCGGCCTGAGGAACATCCTTCGTATGAACCCCTCGTACAAGTACGTCATCGACGACCCGATCGAACCTGCACCTGTTTTCAAGAAGATCCAGGAACTCGGGAACATAACCACCGAGGAGATATACCAGACCCTGAACATGAGCATGGGCTTCGACATCATCGCACCCGCGGATGATGCTGAGGCGATCGCAAAGGAATATGCCAACGCATCTGTTGTGGGAAGGGTCGAGGACGGTAAAGGAGTGCTCTTCCAGCCCGAGAACATCCTATACGAGCATTACTGATTCAGGATTGCGTGCAGTGCACCGGTGACCGCACCCAGAGCGGTACAGGTCTCCAACGAGAACCTTCCGTCAGTGATATCCAGATTATACTTCGGGATGGATGCGGGACCCTTCGGGACACCGTGCGGTCCGAGACCGAAGACCAGGAGTACACTGCGACCGCTGTTGACCATGTCCGCCGTCTGACGTAATGTTATGGACTTCTTCGCATCGGGTTTACTGGTCGTGAGTATGGCCTCACCCAACTGCGGAGGGAACCCCTTATCCGGATATGGGAAACTGAGGAACCTGCCCGCTTCCGCCAGGTCCATAAAGTAATCGCCATGCGATCCTATGCTTGTGGTCCCCGCGACCCATTGCGCCAATTCCTTCGGTTGCTTTATGTCATCGGGGAACGGGAAACCGAACAGTGCCAGATTCATATCGAAGGCCATGGCCAGTCCGCCTACGCGTGCCAAGACCCTCCTGTGTGGCTCACGGAACTTAACAGGATCATAGGAATTGTAGATACCGACTGTGATCCTGCCCCTGCCCATCATCTTTCCTCCAACGCGGATTGGACAGAATGGGGTCTGGCCATTATCGCCCTGTTGTCACCATCGAGATAAACATCCATATCGGGGTTGTCCTCACGGTACCTGTCCAGCATATGCATTATCTGGGAAAGGGTATAGCTCGGATCACTCACATCCTCGATGAAGACATCCATTTGATCACAACGTTATATTCTTGGATTGTTAAAAGTGTGTGGTGCCGCGAGCCGGGATCGAACCAGCGACTTCATGATCTTCAGTCATGCACTCGTACCTGCTGAGTTACCGCGGCGTAAATCTCCCAATGTTCGGGTCATATATAATGAATTGGGTGGAATCGACAATGATCTGTGGATGATCGTCCCATCCAGTTTCAACAACAACCATATGGTCAACAGGAATAATCGACCGAAAGGATACCCGAAGACCATATCGTACTGACGAAAAACAACGGTCCAGACCGTACCACATCATTCCCTCAGGGGCCACTCATACGGTTTTTTTCATTTCGATTGAGTTATCTACTACCAAGGCAAGGGAGTTGCCATATTGTCGCTCACAGGGGGGCAACAATGGGGGTGAACGATTGAAGGGTGATTTTAAAATAACGATGCCTGACAGTCATACCGATATGGACGATACCGAAACCGGTTACAGGGGAGGTTACGGACCGGCGCTGACAGAGATATCGAAAGATTCAAATGTCTCAATAATACAACTCAATAGAGTTGGCGAATGGCAAAAGAATAGCCGCATGTTCGCTAACATATACTCAAGAAAGACTACATACGATGTAGTGTGTAAAAACGGCGATTCTTTCGAGTTTATTGATAAGGAAGAATGTATAAAACCCAATACTTACGGAAAAGTTGCTCTTGGAACATTAGCTATCGGAACCATCGCAGACATCGGCTGCATAATGGCCGTGTGCGGTGTATTCGATAATTGATCGAACACTTTACAACCCCCATATCTGAACATGATGCCCGTAACGGGCGTCCTGTAAAGAATGGATGAAAGCTTACATCGTCCTGGCGTGTTTTCTCAACGATATACTTCACCGATGTGTGACCATGTTCACAACCTGCGGTCCAATTCGTTCAGGATCACCGTAACACAATGATCGGCATGATAACTGCGAGGTCCCACGGACATCTTCTTAGCGGAATACTGTGACATGAGCTGCTGCTCTTTCTCGGAAGGATCCACATTGTCCCCGAGGATGAAACATGGCTCCTCCGGGAAGTCGAATTCCCGTACATCGGTACCGCCTTCCGTGAGATAGATGAATTCGCAGCCTTTCTTGGACAGCATCGAAAGGTCCTGTTCGAATGACAGCCTGGACACATATATGCCCTGTGCCGACCTTATCCATGATCTCCCTTCCGGATTCCTAGTG
>JAFSYZ010000217.1 GCA_017455785.1 Candidatus Methanomethylophilaceae archaeon | reverse complement strand
TTCCGTCGTGTCGACGATCATCATCATGTTGATGTATTCCTGCACAGTCGTCTGCTGGATATCCAGGATGTTGATGCCGTTCTCTGCGACGAACGAGCAGATGGGCGCTATGATTCCTACCTTATCCTTTCCGACAAGTGTGACTCTTGTTCTCTCCATGTTTATCGACCTTCACTTCTTTGTGATGAGTGCGTACTCGTATGAATCTGATAATGCGATCAATGATGCTTCGATGACGTTCTCTGAAACGCCTACCGTGTTCCAGCTCTTCTTCCCGTCCGTGGACCTGATCAGTACACGGACCCAAGCATCCGTTCCTGATTTCTCATCAAGGACACGTACCTTGTAATCGGTCAGTCTGACGTTCTCTATCTCCGGGTAGAATTTCATCAGGGCCTTCTTGAACGCCTTATCCAAGGCACCGACAGGACCTTCCGAATCCGCTGCGGTATGTTCTATCTCCCCAGCGATATCGGCGATCTTCATGCTCGCCTCGGAGTTCAATCCGGTCATGCCGACACCTTCCATATGCAGACGGAAGCCCTGTATGCTGAATGGTTTGCTTTCCTTCCCTATGGCCCTGTAGACCAGGAGTCTGAAGCTTGCATCAGCCCCTTCGTACTGATAACCGTGGGATTCCATCTCCTTGACATGCTCAGAGATGCGTTTAAGATCAGTATCGTTGACCTTTATGCCCATCTCCTCGACCTTCTTGGAGATGCTCGCACGACCGCTCATGTCGGATATCAATACCTTCCTTTTGTTACCGACCACCTCCGGCGGGATGTGTTCGTAAGTCCTCGTGTCCTTCATCAATGCGCTGACGTGCATCCCGCCCTTGTGTGCGAATGCCATGTCGCCCACGAAGGGCATGTTGCTTGTTGTGGACATGTTGCTGAGTTCGGATGCCGCACGGCTCACACCTGTGAGTTCGTTCAGATCGACAGGGACATCCATTCCCATCTTGATCTTGAGGTCCGGTATCACTGAGCACAGGTTGGCATTTCCGCATCTCTCACCTATGCCGTTGATGGTACCTTGTACCATGGTGGCACCGTTCTCTACTGCTGACAGTGTGCATGCGACCGCGAGTTCGGAATCGTTGTGACAGTGTATGCCGACCTTATCGAATGTCCTGCAGACATCGGCGGTAACCTTACCTACTGTTCCCGGTAACGAACCGCCGTTGGTATCACAAAGGACTATCCATTCCGCACCTGCTTCTTTGGCGGCGGTTATGGATGTCAATGCATAATCGCTGTTTTCCTTGTAACCGTCGAAGAAATGCTCGGCATCGAATATCACATTCTTCCCTTTGCTCCTGAGGAATGTGACGCTGTCCTTGATCATGCGGATGTTCTCTTCCAGGGTGGTCTCCAGTGCGCATGTGACCTGGAAGTCCCATGCTTTACCGAATATGCACACCCAATCCGCGGAACATTCTGAAAGAATCTTCAGTCCTTCATCCTTGTCGGCATCGGTGCCGGGTCTGCATGTGCTCCCGAACGCAACGAGCGTGCTCCTCTCCAGATTAATCGGAGATGAGAACATCTCCAGATCCTTGGGGTTGGATGAAGGCATCCCGCCCTCGATGAAATCCATGCCGAAATCATCCAGCAGGGCGATCATGTCCTTCTTGTCCTCCAGTGAGAACGATATACCTTCGGCCTGTGCCCCGTCACGGAGCGTGGTGTCGTAGATCATTATCCTGGACATCTTCTCACTGTTTCTTCCTCATGATGTAGATGAGGTCGCTGAAAATGGCCGATGCGGTCTCGTTCCTTCCCGCACCGCGTCCTGAGACCGTTATCGGTCCGGCGAAGTCCGTCTGGACGACGGCCGTGTTGAGTGTTCCCTTGATGCTCAGAGGGTGTCCTTCGGGTATCAGCCTGGGAGACACCTCGAGTTTGTCCTCGGACACCTCTCCGATGAGCCTTATGACCATCCCTTGATCCTTCGCCAATGCTATGGCATCCTGCGTTATGGTGTCCACTCCGTTGATGGATACGTCCTTTATCGTTACGTTGCGGCCGAAGACAGAGTTGGCGAGTATGGTGACCTTACAAGCGCTGTCGATCCCTTTGATGTCGTATGTCGGGTCTGCCTCGGCATAACCGAG
>JAFSYZ010000216.1 GCA_017455785.1 Candidatus Methanomethylophilaceae archaeon | reverse complement strand
CGATATCCTTTGCGACGGATTCACGCCTCTGACCTATCTTGCTGCACACTATGACGAGAAAACTCTTCGCATCCACCGCACTCTGGATGGCGGCGAACCTTTTGCGGAGTATCCTGTCCCTGACATCGTCAACATCCCTGAATTCGCCTGTTATGGGATTCAACACACGGATCTTCTTTCCCATACCGAATGCCGCTGCAAGAGGATGGAAGTCACCCTCGCCGAAGAACAGATACTCATCCACTTTATCGACAATGCTCTCGGCAGCACTGCAATTGCATCCGAGCACCTGTCCGGGATATGTTATCCTCCTATCGCCTGTTCCGATGTACGCCTTCTTCCCATTGGATTCGATGACATCCTTGGCCTGCTGGAGACATCCGATGTACTGAACGGTGGCCAACAATCCTATGTTATCGGGCAATGAATCGATGCAATCCTCGACATAACCTTTGATGTCGGTCTCGAAGAACGCCTCCACATAGAACACGTTAGGATCATTACCCTGTGATGGTATGGGCGAATGCCCGAAATGGACCAATGCTTCCGCCACATCCTTGTAATGGAGGAAGAGATCGCATGCCCCATAGCATGGATCGCCGAGAACTGTGAAGGACGCATCGGTGGAATCTGAAAGAAAATCGATGATCTCCGTTGCCCGGATCTTCAGTCCCTCAGGCAACTGGAGTGCAACGGAGGAGAACCCTCCGTTGCGGATCCACGCAGTAATTTCTTGAAGTTTGAGATCGAACATCAGTTCGCGTACTCTTGTCCCTCTTCCACATCGATGTAGCAAGGTGTGGGGTACTTCATCGATGCCTTCCAGAGGGCTGTCTTCGCGGATTTGAATGCTGCGGGTGTGCAACGTACGGTCATTATCGCCTGGTTGCACTCGAGCCTTGCAGCTGTACCGACTGTCTTTCCGAATGCGAGACGCATTCCACTCGATACACGGTCTGCTCCTGCTCCCGTTGCCAGTTTGTTCTCCCTGAGAACAACGTGGGGGAAGGGCCTGAGTGTCATATGATAGTTGGCGACTCCGACTTCCTTGGTGAGGACCCTGTTGGCCGCGATACGGCCTGCCTCGAGTGCGGTGTGCCTGATCTGGACACGGTTCTTGCATCTGAGTGTGAGCTTGACGGGGAACTCTGCCTTGAGGTTACCCATCTCGAATTGACTGATCCTGCTGTTGGGGACTCCACCCATGTATTCCCTGCGGGTGTAAGCCATCCCTTTGATCTCTCTGTACATTACTGCGGGCTTTCTTGCCATTTGCACCACCAGTTTATTTTAGTGTGTAGGGTCTGACAATCTCCAATTTCTATATAAGAGTATGGTCTGACCTCTCCTCTGGAATTCGATTCCTAATATAACCTTTTCTACAAACAGGAGGAATTCCTGACCTCTCCATCACGCACCGTTATATGTTAGTTTCGACATTCAGTAGCAATAATGGGGTGCAATTATGGTCAACTTCACGATCAACGTCGTTTCCGAGAAAGAGGACAAAAGAGTCCCTGCAGCATTAGCAGGACAGATAATGGTGGACATTCAGGATATGTTCACACACATCGGAGAATACCTCGTAGCCAAGGAGATGCGTCTGCAGACCATAGTTAACCCGAAGTTCGATGAGAAGTTCAGGATCTACATGGATTCCTCCGAAGGTGTGTCCTTCGGTGCATCCACCAACATGCCGGAGACGGAAGGCCGCGGCAACCTCGTTGATGAAGCTGTCGAATTATTGGACAAGGTGTTGGATACCATGGGCAAGGGCACCGGCAGTTACTGGATGGAAGATACCTTCACCGATGCACTGTACAGAAATGCTCTGATCTACGATATCGTCGCATTGTATCAGGACATGGTCGAGAGACCGGGATACGCACTGATGTACGGGACCACGGAGGAACTGAAGAAGTTCGGTGCCGTCGACGTGAAGAAGATGTCCGCATTCATCCACGAGAAGGGACTCACATACAACGGTGCGACCATCGGAATCCTGGTCAGAACGTCTGCGAAATCAGCAAGAGAGAGCAAGTTCGCCTTGTCGACCAATGGCAATCAGGCCAAGATCGAATTCGCCAATGAGGAAGAGGCGAAAAAGGCGGAGGAACTTGCAGGCCAGGGCGCTGTGATCATCGCAGGAACACTGACCTACGACGAGGACGGCAATCTCGTTAGCATAACCAATGCGGGAGGCCTCAGCCCTGCCACCGAAGTGAAGTATCAGAGGATGGTCTCCGTGACAGGGGATGTCATCCTGAAGGAACCTGTCGCGATCAAGGTCGTGTTTAAGGACGGCAAATGGAAGCTGTCCAACATGGATCTGGGTATCTCGGTCGCCAAGGACACATGGGACGATGCCATCCAATCATTCCATGACTACTTCATCTTCCTATGGATGCAATACGCTGTCAAAGGCGATGAAGGACTCAGCGAAGAGGAACTCGAGGTCAAGAGATACCTGCTGTCACTGATAGCCTGACACTTCATTGGGAAAGCATAGATTTACATCTGTCATAGAGTGCATCAGTCGGACCCAGGTCACCCCATCCTGCCTCTGCATTCTTGATCTTCAGATGTGTCCTCTCAGCGACCTTCAGGACATCGGCATCGAACTGCTCCTTGCTTCCCAGACCTGTGTCGATCTTCAAAATGTACTCGTATCCTCCTAACTGAAGGAGCCACCTCAGATAACCGTCCCTTCCCGGTTCTATCCCAAGGACCTCTCTCACCTCATCGGTGAGACTCTCCTCGGTAGCGGCGGTATCGGCCTGATCAGCATTCATGAAATCATCGAAGTTGGTGGCCATCGCCGGGAACAGATAGAAATGTCCTGGGTATGTCTTCTGCATCTGCAGATATCTCGGCCCTCCGGATATGGCGACACCGACGCAGTCATCACAAAGATTTCCTTCCTTGTCACAGAACATGGCGCCCCTCCCATACCCGTTCTCGGCACACCATTTGGGGATGTTCCAGTTGTAGTTACCACAGGTACCGAGATAGAAACCGATGGCATCGACACGGGGGTGCATCCATTTGGTGTATTCCTCTACGGTGCTCTTCAACAGTTCCGGTTTGGAATGTAGTCCGAGATTGATCATCAGGATAAGGATATCGAAACCGCCTGACGGAACGAACCTGCCGACAACGACGTCGTCCCAATTTATCAATTCGTAGGGGATCCCTTTGGCATCCAACTTCCTCCTGATCGTGGCATCGTACTCGTTGTCCACGATCGTGATCCTCTTCTCCTCAGGATCCTTGCTGATGCTGTAAACGAGATTGTCATCCAACATCGGACAGCCGATGATACCGAGCACTCCCTTGGTCATGCCGACGGTATCTCCAGGCAAGTAGAAAAACAGAGCGGTATACTCGGTGATACCTGACATTTGGGCGGGCGCGCAGGCGCAAGTCTTTATACATTCTTATATTGGGGAGGGACGATAGGTGCATACCTATGACCAGAAAACGTATCTCGTCCAAGAATGCAGGTGCGATAGCTGAGGGGCGTATGACCAAGCTCTTCTCGCTTTCAAGAGCAGCAGTGAAGGACGGACGCGATGACAGAGCGAAGAGATACGTCCACATCGCAAGGCGCATCGGTCAGAAGACCAATACACCTGTACCCAAAGGAGAAGCATTCTGCAAAGGGTGCGGACTCCCCATGGTCCAAGGGGTGAACTGCAGGACCAGGATCGGTGACGGCAGACTGAAGGTAACATGCCTGGGGTGCGGAACGGTCAAACGTATGCCGTACATAAAGGAGCAGAGGGAATGACGGAAAGAGAAGCGAAGAAGGAGCTCATGCGCAGAGCACTCGAGATCAACCCCACCGTGCATGTTGGCAAGGATGGACTGAAGGAGGGCCTGTACGAGGAGATCAAGGCGCAGATCAAGAAGAACCGTCAGATAAAGGTCAAGGTACTGTCCAATGCGGACAGTGACACAGCCGATATAGCGGCCGAGATCGCGGAGAACACGGATTCCGTCGTTGTCGATGTACGTGGCGGCGTTGTGATCCTTACTGACAAGAGGACATGGACATCCCTCTGCCAAAAGAAATTCTGAGATGAGCAAATGTTGGATATCAGTATTATCAGGAACGAGCCTGAGAAGATCAGGACGATGCTGAAGAACAGGAACAAGGACGATGCCATCCTGGACAGGCTCCTCAAGGCGGATTCGGAATGGAGGGACCTCACAAGTGAGAACAACCGTCTCAGAAAGACCAGGAACGAGGTGTCCATGGAGATCTCCAAGATGCCCAAGGGCGCGGAGAAGGATGCCAAGATCGCTGAGATGCGTGAAGTCGCCGACAAGATCAAGGCCAACGACGACAGGATGAACGAGTTGGATGTCGTCAGGACGGACTGTCTTTTGAACATCCCCAACATCCCGCACGAGTCCGTCCCTATCGGAAAGGACGAGAACGACAACGTAGTCGTATACGAAGTCGGTGAGAAGAGAAAGTTCACTTTCAAACCCAAGGAACACTGGGAGATCGCAGAGGACCTCGACATCATAGATTTCGAAAGAGGAGTGAAGAT
>JAFSYZ010000215.1 GCA_017455785.1 Candidatus Methanomethylophilaceae archaeon | reverse complement strand
CTGAACTCGTTACGTCTGTGCACGATGGTGGTGTCCGTGACGGAATTGGCTATCAGGGCCATCTCGATCGCGCTGTTACCTCCGCCGAACACTATGACCTTCTGTCCGACCAGGTTCTCCTTCAGCGGCATGATGTATGACAGACCTTTGCCCTCGAGTTCATCCTCTCCGGCGCACCCCATCCTCCTGGGTTTGAACATCCCCATTCCGATGGCGACTATAACGGATTTGGTATGATACTCATCCTTGTCCGTCTTGACGATGAGTTCCTCCTCTCCGTCGATGATCTCCATGACCTTCTCCTTCTCCTGGATGACACAACCCATGGATTCCGCCTGTGCGTACAGCTTATCGGACAGTTTCCTTGCTTGGATGTTCTCGTATCCCGGATAGTTGTGGATACCTTTCTCAGGGTACAGACTGACCAATTGTCCTCCGACCACTCCAGCGTCGAGGATGAGTGTCTCCATCATCTTCGTCTTGGCGTAGATTCCGGCAGTCAGTCCAGCAGGGCCCGCTCCTATTACAACCAGGTCATAGTTCATGTGCAGGCATGAACAGAATAAAACTATAAAAATTACTAAGGGAAAAAGGAGCACCCACTTCCGTGATTGCCAAGTATTATTAGCACAGTAAACGATTGATTATCCGTGATATCATGGTTAACAGCGATTACACGGAATCATTGTTGAACATCATCCTGGATGAGGTAGATGACATTATCATGATACTCGAGGCGGACCACACCGTCGTATGGATGAATCGTGCGGGTACGAAGGCTTTCGAGATCGAGCTCAAGGACATTATCGGCAAGAGGTGCTACACCCTCTTCGGAAAGACCTCGCCATGCGAGGACTGTACCATATGGACCGAGAGCATCGCGATGACGAACAAGCCCAAGATCAAGATTATCCCGAAGACCGGAAAGGAGTACGTTTGCAACACACTCCCGCTCTATCAGGACGGTCAGGCCAAGCTCTTCGTGCAGCACTTGCGTCAGGTCAAGGGCGGAAAGCTGGAGTAGGTTGATATACGGATTCGTTGATGGGGGTGTCGATAACAATGATCGATATGGCGGAGTTCTACGTTCTGATTGGTATCTCGATAGCCTACGTAGTAGGTTTGATCATCTACGACAGGGTCGGAAAGAAGGACGACTGATCCCTGATTAACCAAGCACCCGATGCCATCTTCTAGGTGCTACCAGCTCGGCTTGTCGCCGTTCGTTATGCGTAACAGGCTCCCTTATCAATAAATAGCCGTCAGCCGTTAATCGTCAGTAGGTGAATCTCAATGGTGTCCATACCCGCAAACGTTCTGAACCTCATAAACCGTCCTGATTCGATGAAAGTGATGTCCACATGTTCCAAGGACGGTATGCCACACGTCATCGCATGCGGAAGCGTCTTCACTCCTGATGACTCTACTCTTGCGGTCGGAGAGGTGATCATGAAGGTGACCTCGGCGAATCTTGTGGATAACGGCATGGCATCATTCATGGTGATCTCGGGTGCAGAGGCTTATCAGATCGATGCGAAGGCACGTCAGCGTTTAACAGAGGGCGATCTGCTGGATGGTCTCAATGTCAAACTGGACAGGATACACCTTAAGGCCGTTGCTGTATGGTTGTTCGATGTTACAGCAGTTACTGTGGCGAGTGCCAACGACGAGGCCGGGAAGAGGATCGCCTGATCATATGTGGTACAGCCTCCGCTCGATGAGGTCCCTGTTCTACATCGGAGCGATGATATCGCTGATAGCGGTCGCTCTGTTCTACTGGAAGAATTGGATCGGAGGGGCAATACTCCTGAGTGTGGGTGTCGCGTTGATACTGTTAGGATTCCTGGGCATCGTGACTAACTTCGCCGTCAGCAACAGGATGAAGCAGAGAAGATGATCAGAAACTCTTGCGCCTGTCGACCCTGTCCGGTTCATACTTCTTGAAGCAGTCCCTGCAATAGACGGGTTTCCCGTTTGTTGGTTTGAACGGTACCTCGCACTCCTTCCCGCAATCTGAACAAATCGCTTTGTGGAATTCCCTCGGCCTGCTGTTGTAATTCCTGTCCCCGAATGCCATGTTACATTACTCCTTCCGATACCTTCGTATCGAATAGGTGGAACATCACTAGGGTAG
>JAFSYZ010000214.1 GCA_017455785.1 Candidatus Methanomethylophilaceae archaeon | reverse complement strand
TCTCCCTCATACACTGGCCATAATAGGCGGTTCCATAGCCGTCATACTGATCTTACTAGGTGGAATATTCCTCTACCTTAAAAGGAAAGGAAAGGACATTATCATACGTTCAGGTCAGTGAGCCTATCTTTTGAGATTTTCCTTCACCTGTTCATAGAGACTGTTACCGTTACAATCCATGGCGACGATAAGAGGGCCGAGTCTGCTTGTACGGAACTTCCATATCGCTTCGGGCATACCGAGGTCCAACCATTCGACCCCTTCGATACGTGCCAATCCCTCAGCCAATGTGACGGCAGCTCCGCCTGTGGCGGCAAGATACACACATCCGCATCTCTTCATGGTCTCCCCGACATCCTTGGACATACCGCCCTTGCCGATGATGGCACGGATACCGAACTCCTCGATCATCCTTGATTCCAAAGAATTCATCCTGGCACTTGTTGTAGGGCCTGCAGCCACGACCTCGTACGACCCTTCGGTCCCTGAGATGATCGGTCCGCAATGATAGAGCACCGCATTCCTGAGACATTCGGGATTCTCCTTTCCCTCATCGATGTTCTTCAGTGCACGGATGTGAACCTCGTCCCTTCCGGTCATGACGGGGCCGTTGATGTAGACCACATCACCAACCTTGAGGGAACGTACCGTCTTCTCATCCAACGGGGTCTCCAAAAAGACCATCATTCTCCCCCCTGAATGTATTCCACGGTACCGTTCGGCATTATCCTTGCCGTAGCCCTCCTGGTAGCCCAGCAGCCTATGTTGACGGCCACCGGAAGACTGGCTGTGTGACAGAACGCCTTCTTTATCCTGACGCCCAGTACGGTAGATGAACCTCCCAGTCCCATCGGGCCTAGTCCGCTGCTGTTCAAGGCTATGAACAGCTCCTCTTCCAGCTTATCCAATACAGGATCCGGATTACGGACATCCAACGGAACGGTCAACGCCTCCTTGGCCATCTCCACGCATGTGTCTGACAGACCACCGATACCTACACCGACTATCGTCGGAGGACATGGTCTGCCTCCGGCGTCCAATACAGAGTCGATGACGAAGCGTTTCACACCCTCGATCCCTTCGGACGGATTCAACATAGCCAGCTTGGTCATGTTCTCCGATCCGGCGCCCTTCGGCAATACTGTGATCTCGATGAACTCATCATCTGTCGGACGGTAATGGATTATTGGCATACCTTCGCCGAGGTTGTCCCCGCTGTTCTCCCTTGTGATGGGATCCACAGCATTGGGCCTCAACGGGATCTCCTTGGTGGCCCTCCTGACACCTTCGGTTATCTTCTCGGATATCGATGAATCGAAACTACCGGAGACATAGAACACTGGGATACCTGTGTCCTGACACATCGGTCTGCCAAGGAACTCGGCCTTCTTCACGTTGTCCATGATGCTGCCCAACTGCGAATAGGCTATGTCGTTGGTCTCCCATCCTGCAGCGGCCTCCAGGGCCCATCCTATGTCATGCGAGAGTCTTGTGTTGGCCAGACGTAACAGTTTGACGACGACCTCATCGACCGTCTCCGGCAATACTATCATGTCACAGCGATGGGGATGCTTGGATATAAGTGATGCAGAAGGGATTGTTCGACCATCGTCGTGATTCGCTCTTTCTTACGCGCACTATATAAAATAATAATAAGAACCTTTTAATTCATCGACTGGATTTGGCTTACTACGTTGGGATGAACTGCAGTTCCATCGACCAAGGTGAGGTCATAGGTTGACTGAATATATCAGGGCAAGAGCCCCGCTCAGAATAGGGATAGCCGGGGGAGGGACGGATGTCGATCCGTACGCTTCTACATACGGCGGTTGCGTATTCAACTCCACCATCAACAAATACGCATACTGTACGTTGGTCCCCCGCGACGATGACATCATGAAGGTCAAATCCCGTTATTTCGGGAGATATAAGACACGTCTCAACCACGGACCTCTCAAATTCGACGGCAACATGGATTTGGCCAAAGCTGTCGCCAACCACTTCGAGATAGAGAGGGGATTCACATTGGACATCCATTCCGATGTCCCGTCCGGTTCGGGATTGGGAGGATCGTCCACCATGATCGTCGCCATAATAGCCGCGATCTCGGAATGGATCGGCAAGAAGATGGACAAGTATGAGATGGCCGACCTCGCCTACAAACTCGAAAGGGAAGACATCGGCCTGAAAGGCGGAAAACAGGACCAGTACGCATCCGTGTTCGGGGGATTCAACCTCATAGACTTCGGAAAAGAGGTCAAGGTGAATCCTGTTGAGATCGATCAGAGGATCATCGATGAGCTCCAATGCCGTTCGGTGATGTGCTTCACAGGCATGTCCAGGGAATCGGCGAAAGTGATCGATTCGCAGATCACCGCATACAAGAACCATCAGAACATCGATGCACTGGACCAGTCCAAGATTCTTGCCAAGGAACTGTGCGAGGCCGTCGTCAAAGGAAAGCTGGATGTCGCGGGTGAACTGCTCGACCAGTCCTGGCAGTACAAGAAACAGTTCTCATCAAGTGTTTCCAACAGGAACATAAACTCACTTTACAACATCGCCAAATCCCAGGGAGCGATCGGAGGTAAGGTCTCCGGTGCCGGCGGAGGAGGTTTCATGTTTTTCATCTGCGAATATGACAAGAAGGCCATCGTTGCACAGGAGCTGAAGAAGCACGGTGCAGAGGTTACCGATTTCATGTTCGAGCCTAATGGCGTAAAGACCTGGAGATTCGAAAATGAGTGATTACATCGCTGAGGAATTGAAGAAGAGTTCAGAGACCATATCGAAGATCGACCCCAAGGAGATCAGGAAGGCGGCAGACGTCATCCTGGAATCCCTCAGGAACGGAGGGCAGGTCATCTTCATGGGTAACGGAGGTTCCTCCGCCGATGCACAGCACATCGCTGCAGAATTCTCAGGCAAATACCTGTTCGACAGGCCCGCTATGGCAGGAGTGTGCCTTTCCAACATCGCCCCTGTGACAGCCATCGGTAACGACTACTCCTACGACCTCGTGTTCAAGAGACAAGTAGAGGCGATCTGCAGGAAAGGGGATGTCGTCGTCGGACTCAGCACATCTGGTAACTCCAAGAACGTCATCCTGGCCATGGATGCCGCGAAGGAAAAGGGTGCGAAGACAGTCTCGTTCACCGGTGACGGTGGAAAGATGAGGGAGATCGCGGATGTGGCCGTTGTGATCCCGTCCAAAGAGACGCCTCATATCCAGGAAGGATACCTCGTTGCATGTCACACCATGTGCGGCATCATCGAGAAAGAGATGTTCAATCTGTGAACATCGGCATATCCGTTAAGGGCACAACAATACCGTTCGTATCAGACGATACGGGGATCAATCACCGCACATCAGTTTGTCATAGACCTTGGAAAGGAACTTACCGAGAGCACCCAT
>JAFSYZ010000213.1 GCA_017455785.1 Candidatus Methanomethylophilaceae archaeon | reverse complement strand
TCTATTTTATAATCACGAATTTCGTAACCGAATGCATATCCAGGTGATATCATGGCCCTAACAGGCTCAACCAAAATCATAGTCATCGTCGCCGTAGTGGTCGTCGTAGTTGCAGCGATTGCAGGCGCGTTTATAGTAATAAACAGTGGAAAAGACGAGAAAACACTCACAATCGCCACAAGTCCCGATTTCCCCAACTTCGAGTACATGTACGGCAAGGAGTTCGCAGGAATCGATATGGACATCATCCGTGCTATCTGTAACGACCTCGGTTACAAGCCCGAGTTCAAGAATGTGATATTCGGAGGAATCGTCACAGGTGTCAGCGAAGGAAAGTACGATGTCGGTGCATCAGGGATCTCTTACGATCCTGAGAGGGCGAAGAGCGTTCTCTACTCAGATATGTACATCAGCTCATCCCAGGTAGTGCTCACGAAGACTGAGGTCATCCTGGTCGAAGAGCAGCTCGAGGGAAAGAAGCTCGGTGTCCAGCTGGGAACGACCGGTGACCTGTATGTCACTGATTACTACGCAGCCGACAAGATCACACGTTACAACACGTACAGCGATGCAGTCCAGTCACTTATAAACGGAAAGATCGACTGCCTTGTCATGGACGAGGGACCGGCAAAGGTCTTCGCAGAGAACAACAACCTCATCCTGAATGACCCTGATCTCTCAGCGGACAAGGACGAATACGGATTCATCTTCAAACTCGACAACAAGAGTCTCCAGGAGGAATTCAACAAGTCAATCGCCAAGCTGACAGCTGACGGTACCATCGAGAAGATCATCCTCTACTACCAGGATGCAAAAGGAGACATCCCTTCGTACTACAGCAAGAGCCGAATTGAGATCGCCGCGACCGGCTCCCAATCCGTACAAACCTTCGATGGGGGAGTTACACTCCCCCTTTCATCTTCAGCCTCTCCCGCAATGGATGAGAAGGGCTCCATAATAGATGATATCAAAAGGGCATTCCTAGATAATGACCGCTATCAGTACATAGTCGAAGGTCTGAAGAACACACTGATCATCACAGCGCTGGCTTTGGTCCTCGGTCTATTGCTCGGTATCATACTTGCAGTCGTAAGGAGCGTCCACGATCTTCTTGGAAAACTGAAGATACTGAACGCCATCGCAAAAGTATACATAACGGTGATACGCGGAACGCCAATGGTTGTCCAGTTGCTCATCATATACTTCGTGATATTCGCCACTTCGAATCTGAATATAATAGTGGTAGCATCAATCGCATTCGGATGTAATTCGGCAGCATATGTAGCTGAGATAATGCGTGCAGGTATCAATGCGGTCCCGAGAGGACAGATGGAGGCCGCATCGAGTCTTGGTCTGCCATTCATCTCGATAATGGTGCTGGTCATTCTCCCACAGGCATTCAGGAACATCCTTCCTGCGTTATGTAACGAGGGAATCACACTGCTCAAAGAGACATCTATCAGCGGTTACATCGGAGTCATGGACCTTACTAGAGCAGGAGACCTGATCAGGTCACAGACCTTCCAGGCACTCGTACCATTGGTAGGTGTCGCCATGATCTATCTGATCATCGTCCTGATCCTGACATATCTTGTAAGTAAACTTGAAAAGAGGTTGAACGCACATGCCATCTGATAATGTGATCATCGAGGTCTCTGACCTTCACAAATCCTTCGGGGACCATGAGGTACTGAAAGGACTGAACACGACCATCAGGGAAGGAGAGGTCATCGCCATTGTGGGACCTTCAGGATGTGGTAAATCCACATTCCTGCGTTCAATCAATCTGCTTGAAGTACCTACGTCAGGAACGATATTGTTCGAAGGAATCAACATCACCCAGAAAGGCATCAAGGTCAATGAGCTGAGACAGCGCATCGGTATGGTGTTCCAACAGTTCAATCTCTTCCCCAACATGACGGTGAAGAAGAACATCATGCTGGCACCCGTCGAATTGGGAAAATTGACCAAAGAGGAGGCGTCAGCAAAAGCGGACGAACTCCTGCAAAGGATAGGTCTTGCCGATAAGGCCGAGATGCACCCCCAGAAACTCTCCGGAGGACAGCAACAACGTGTCGCTATCATCAGGGCCTTGGCCATGGAACCGGATGTCATGCTGTTCGATGAACCCACATCCGCATTGGATCCTGAGATGGTCGGCGAGGTGTTGAATCTCATCAAGGATCTGACGAAGACAGGCATGACGATGATCATCGTCACACACGAGATGGGATTCGCAAGGGAGATCGCAGACCGTGTGCTGTTCATAGATGAGGGTGTCGTGAAGGAGGATGAACCTCCGGAGGAGTTCTTCTCCAACCCCAAGAACCAGCGTCTGAAGGATTTCCTTTCCAAGATGCTTTGAAACATATTACGGGTGGAAACACCCGTTTTATTCCTTTATCCAGTCGTTCTTTTCTGATGTCCTATTTTATAATATTAAAGCATAACGACATCCATTAACGGAGTAAGATCCAATGGACTTCACGATATTGATTGCCTTCATCCTGTACTTCGTATTCGTGCTCGCAGTGGGTACGTACTTCTACCGCAGGACGAAGAATATGGAGGACTACGTCCTGGGCGGAAGGGAGATGAATCCCTACGTCACGGCACTGTCCGCACAGGCATCCGATATGAGCGGATGGCTGCTTATGGGTCTCCCCGGTGCAATCTTCGCATTCGGACTCGGAGAAATATGGATTGGAATCGGACTTGCGGTAGGATCATACCTCGCATGGCTGATAATCGCAAAACGTCTCAGACAGTATTCGGAGAAGTGCGGGAATGCACTTACCGTCTCACAGTTCTTCTCCAACCGTTTCAGGGATGAGAAGGGCGCCCTCAAACTGATCTGCGGAATCGTCATCCTCGTCTTCTTCACATTCTACGTTACATCCGGATTCGTTGCCGGCGGTAACCTGTTCGGAGCTATCTTCGGAGGAGAGATCGACTATACGGTCTCGGTACTGGTTACTGCAGCCGTCATCATCGGTTACACGTTCCTCGGAGGATTCAAAGCGGTCAGCTGGACCGACCTCATTCAGGGAATCCTGATGCTCCTTGCCGTCATCGTCATCCCGCTCACAATGCTCGGTGTGATCAACGGCGGATGGGGAGAGATCGTCGACATCGCGAACGCTGAGGTCAGTCACTTCACCGACATAATGTATGACGGAGGAAGTCCGATAGGATTCATTGCACTGGTATCGCTGATGGCATGGGGACTCGGTTACTTCGGTATGCCCCACATCCTCGTAAGATACATGGCGATCAGGGATCCCGAGGAAGTCAAGGTGGCTCGCCGTGTCGGAACCATATGGGTCGTCATCGCACTCACAGCCGTATCCGTAATCGCCCTCATGGCACATGCATATCTTGCACAGCACCCTGAAGTGGTCCTGATTGACGGAAACACGGAGAACGTCATCATATCGATCATCGGAGGAGGTCTGTTCCCCTCTATTGTAGCAGGTATCCTCTTCGCCGCCATCCTTGCAGCGATCATGAGTACCGCGGATTCACAGCTTCTTGTTGCTTCATCCGCAGTCGCCAACGACCTGTTCGACAAGTTCGCAAAGAAGAAACCCACCGAGCAGCAGCTCATGTGGATCTCCAGGATCGCTGTGGTCATTATCGCGATCATCGCATTGATCCTCTCACTCGGTGAGAACAAGAGCATCATGAAACTGGTGTCGTTCGCATGGGCAGGATTCGGTTCCGCCTTCGGTGCGACCATGATCATGTCCCTGTTCTGGAAACGCATCAACAGGCAGGGTGCAATCGCCGGTATCTCCGTAGGAGCGCTCACAGCCATCCTTTGGAACATATTCATGTACAAGGGCGGTGCACTGTCGGTCGCATTCAACCTCGACTGCTGCATAGTCGATACCGGAATCTACGAGCTTCTGCCTGGATTCATCTTCTCACTCATCGCCATCGTTATAGTGAGTCTCCTTACAGCACCTCCGTCAGATGAGATGCAGAAGGAGTTCGATGAGGCCACGGAAGGTAAATTCTACTGATCGAAACAAAGGGGCTCAGGCCCCTTCCTTATCATTTTCCATCCTGTTCTCATTCATCGCGAAGAGATACATTCCGAACAGTGTAACTATCGACCCTATAAAGATATACATGGTGGGGACCTCGCCAAAGAACAATATGCCAAGGATCGTACCGAATATGGGCTCTGACAACGCGACCACTGAAACGAAAGAAGCGGTAACGTACTTGAATCCCCAATTGTACACCGTATGACCCAGCAGTGTGCAGAACACCGCCATGCCCAATGCACATAGGTAATCCTTGCCCTCGTAACCTACCACCCGCTCCCCTGATATGAGAAGGAGGATCAAAGATGTCAGCGCCGCGACGGAGTAGATGATGAAGGTATAGGTCATCACCGAGATGTCCCTCCTCTCCTTCCTCCCTATAACGGCGTAGAACGAGAAGAACAATGCACCCAATATCGCAAGGAAATCACCGTACAGTGCGTTATCGCCGCCGAAGGACAGGTCACTCATGGATATTATGAAGCTACCGATGAACGTTATCAGGATCGCCAGCCAACCCTTGAACGACATCCTCTCCTTGAACACGATCAACGAGATGACGGCAACGAAGAATGCGGATGTGTTCACCAATACCAGATTGGAGGTGATGGATGTGTACCTCAGTGATTCGAAGTATGTGAAGAAGTGAAGTGCCAGTATGACCCCTGATGCGACACACATCATCATATCCGGACGCGATATCGAACGTATCTCCGAACGATACTTCCACAGGATGAATGGGGACATCAATAGTGCTGTGAATAGCATCCTGTAGAAGACAAGTACCATCGATGGGGCTTCTGAGAATCTGACCAATATGGCCGATACGGACATGAAAGCGGTAGCTGCTACCAGTATGAGCTCCACCGCACGCTTATCCATACATTCACCCTATCTCGATGGCATGAATGATGTTGCCGTCATCGTCCTTGAACGAAGTTATCAATCCCAACGGAGTGCGTTTCGGATCCATGACGAAGATGACGCCTTCATCGATCAGTCTCCTATGAAGATCGAACGGGCTCTCGGTGCTCAAGTACAATCCGGTGTCGATACCTACTGAATCATTCCTGCTAAGGATAATGAAGTCCTTGCCGACGGACAGAACCGCTGTCTCATCATCCCTGGACCTGAGGGTCATCCTCAGTAATTCCGTATAGAAACGTATAGAACGGTCGATATCCCTCGAAGGTATGGAAACAGCTACGATTCCTTTCGGTAATCCTTCGTTCGTGTAGATGAAATTACCGCCGTGCGGATCCCCCAGAGGCATGATGCTACATGGATTCCATATGATAAAGACAATACTATGAAGCACACTTAACAACCGTTTAGATAAACATATAATAAAAGGGTGTAGATTCCAGAACATCTGGATTACATCCGAGTCAGGATTGATTACAATGGCAAAACCGATGATAAGCGCTGAGGATTTCAAGCTCCAGGAGAGTCTGGGGAAGATCAAACACATAATCATAGTCATCAGTGGAAAGGGAGGTGTAGGTAAGAGCACGGTGTCCTCCAACCTTGCGATGGCATTGTCCATGAAAGGATATCAGACCGGTATCATGGACGTTGATATCACAGGACCCAACATCCCCAAGATGTTCGGTATCGAGGACGGTCAGCTGGATGTTGAAGATGAGGCTCTGATACCCGTTATGGTACCCCCATCATTGAAGGTCATATCCATGGAGTTCCTCCTCCCCAACAAGGATGCCGCGGTGATCTGGAGAGGACCGGTCAAGATGACCGCCGTAAGACAGTTCATCGAGGATGTAAGGTGGGGCGACCTTGATTATCTGGTCGTCGACATGCCTCCGGGAACCGGAGATGAGGCGATATCCATCGCACAGCTGATGCCCAAGGCGGACGGAATGGTATTGGTCACCACACCTCAGGAAGTCTCACTGATGGACTGCAGGAAGACAGTCACATTCTCCTCACAGGTCGGCATCCCGATCATCGGATTGATTGAGAACATGAGCGGATTCGTCTGTCCCCACTGCGGAAAGATCACTGACATCTTCAAATCCGGAGGCGGAGTTGCAACAGCCAAGAACTTCAACATGCAGTTCCTCGGTAAGGTCCCGATCGAGCCCGGGATCGTCGATTCCGGTGATGAGGGCATGCCCATCGTCATAAAGGACCCGGATTGTGAATCCGCCAAAGCGTTCAAGTCCATCGTCGACAAGATCATCAAGACCGTGGAATGAACATGAGGATAGGCGTACTTGCGGAAGGGGGCGATCTGTCGTCCTACGTGGCCGATGACTTCGGCCACGCGCCCTTCTTCCTCATAGTGGATTACGACACATTCGATTACGAAGTGGTCGAGAACGAGTTCGTGGATGCTGTCGGCGCAGGTATGAAGGTCGCCGACGCAATTGTATCACTGAAGGTTGATGCGGTCATCACCGGCGGGATAGGTTCCCACGGATACGATATCCTTACAAAGGCGGGCATCAAAGTGTCCTTCGATGAGGAAGGAACTGTAGAGGAATGTCTGGAAGCCTTCAAAAGAAGATACGAAAGGGACAAGAAGTTCGCTTAGACCCCTTTCTTGTTGCCCCAGATTATCTTATGCAGCTGGGGCAGCACCCTGACCTTCATCCTGCGACCGATTATCTCCTCTGCCAACGGCTCTATGTCCATACCGCCGACCGGTGAGAATATGACCTCACATATCGGTGAATACTTCTCATAAATCGAAACCGCATAGTTCAGATCGGTCTCATCGGCCACGACGAACTTCAATTGATCCTTCGCTTTCAGCAGATCGATGTTCTTGAAACACATCTTATCCTGCATCCCGGATGATGGGCATTTGATATCCATGCTAATGATGATGTTCTCCCTATCTGGCACTGTAGAGAGACCTATCGATCCGTTGGTCTCGATGACCACAGTCTTCCCTGCCGATGAGAGCTTATCAATCAACTCGATCGCATCTTTCTGAAGAAGGGGCTCACCGCCTGTGAAACATATCTCATCGTCATCTTTAACGAGATCACACAGTTCTTCGACAGACATCTCATTGCCACCGGACATGGCGTAACGTGTGTCGCACCATGAACAGTTGAGGTTGCAACCGACAGTACGGATGAAATATGTCAGACAGCCGATCCTCTTACCTTCACCCTGGATGGACCTGAAAGTCTCTGAGATCATCATACTATCACTCGTACTCTATCTCATCCTTGTAGCTGGCTTCCTCGAATCCTCTGAGACGGAGCTGACAGGAATCGCATTTACCGCATGCCTTCTCCCCGCCCTCATAACATGACCATGTCAGATGCAGGGGCGCACCGAGCTTTTTACCGAGTCTGACAATGTCAGCCTTCGTAGCATGCTGTATCGGAGTCATTATCCTGATAGGATGACCTTCCACACCCGCCTTCGTACCGATATTGATCATCTTCTCATATTCAGCGAAGAACTCGGGACGGCAATCGGGATAGCCCGAATAATCCACGGAATTTGCACCAATATAGATCTTGTCCGCATCCACGGATTCACACAGACCGGCGGCGACGGACAACATGATTATGTTCCTTGCCGGGACATAGGTCACAGGTATATCGGAGCCCATCTGCTCCTCATCCCTGTTCTCCGGAACATCGATGTTCTTGTCCGTGAGTGCGGAACGGAACATGCTCAGATCGATATCGACTATCACATGCTTCACTTTGAAGAAATCGGCCACATTCTTGGCGGCCACTAATTCTTTGCTGTGTCTCTGACCGTATCTGAAACTCAACGCTATGACCTCATTCCCGTCGGCGATGGCCTTTGCCAATGTGGTGGTGGAATCCAATCCGCCCGATAGGAGGACGACTGCCTTACCGGTCATAGTTCCACCTTGTACCATGCTGTCTGTCCCCTCTCCTCGTCCAATCCTACGGATACGGAACGGACGTTCTTGGGGAATTCTATGTTCTTCACCATACGTTCCGCCATCAGTTTGGTCATCTCCTCCGCCGTGGTGGTAGGGACATCGAGGATGATGACATCCATCTTGGGGAATACGTACCTCTTGCCGTCGCAAACCGCTTCTACGGAATCGTCCGTTTCGGTAAGTGTGACGAGTTCGGACCTCCCGGGAAGCAGTGTCCTGTGATCGAACTCCGCCGCATAGGACCTGAGCTCCTTCTTCAGGGACACGAAGTCCATCACCATACCGTTGTCACCAATGTCACCTTCCAATCTCAGGCGCAATATGTACGAATGACCGTGCAGTCTTGAACACTTCTCATGTCTGGGTATGAAGTGACATGCGGAGAACTTTATCCCCGAGTAGTCACCGTCGATCTCCAATATCATTTCCTTCCCTCCGAAAGTCTCATCGCCAATGCGATCGAATCCTTGTAATCATTCTTGGCACGGGAGGTGTCTATGAACACCTTATCTATGTTGATAATCGGAGCGCCCAATGCCGCCGCTCCGCCTATGAAATGTAATGCCCTGAAGATCAGATTGCCCGATATACCGTCTGGTGCGATGATCAGATCCGCCTCGTCCACAGCATCCTCGATAAGGATCTGGGTATGATATGCATCATAACCTTCCGACCTCAATATGTCGACGAGCTTGAGAGCATCCTTTATTGTATTATCCACTACGGGATGCCTCCCGACATCATCCTCTCTTCCCCCAGACATTATAGCTATCCTGGTTCCCATGCCGATCCTCTTCATCAGATCAATACTTCTAATGACGAGGTCGTGCTTCTGTTCCACCGTCCACCCTTCGTCTATCCCTACGGGCGCAGTCATGATGAGCTTCCTGTTCATGGGTTCCATGAGAACGACACGTTCCAGTTCGTCCACACCCATCTTCTTCTTCAAGATCGGCAGAAGGATCGATGATGACATGTCACCGCGAACGGCCGCATCTATCTTTCCGGTAACGAGATCGTCCACCAGCCTCTCCGGATCGGTGTATACAGTAGCGAAACCCTCTATCCCTCTGACACTGTCCCTTACCTTGGCTGTTTTGCCGCTGCAACCTATGCCGACCTTCACACCTTCCGGTATGTGGCCTTCCAACAGAGTCCTGGTGGTGAACATCATACCTGCTTATGACAGTCCTCTTAATAAATAGTGGTCTCGTTCATGAAGTCGGGATAGGCCCCGCGCTTTTCCTGCATAACCTT
>JAFSYZ010000044.1 GCA_017455785.1 Candidatus Methanomethylophilaceae archaeon | reverse complement strand
ATGATGGTGATACAGGATCGATGAAGATCTGCATCTGGCACATCTTCTGATGTCCTTGTTCACAGGTGTCCTGAGAGCCTCAGGGAACCGATGCCTCCCTACGTTGCGTACGTGCGTAAGGGAGGGTGTGATAGTGGAACGGATAGCCGTGCGGTCGCGGTGGCCGCGAGGCCTCCCGGACCGCTTCGCCCTCCCAAATCCACAACACATTGAGATCGGGCAGCGGAAGCTATGTATAACGATATTCCCGACAGTCGGCAATCGTTAACCCGCCATTCGCTAGTAATTGAGTAATTTGTTCATTATTTGACGGGATGTTCACGATATCTACGATTTTTGTTACAGAATTCGTATAATTTCCTACGTATATAGTACGATTTCACTAAAAAATCAAAACGTCGATTGTCTACTATCATCCAACTGGAAAACACATGCCAAAGCCCCCCCCCCCCGAACAACAGCCAGTAAGCCAGTTACCTCTAATACAAGCATTAATCAAATGGATATACTTCGGATAATTCGAAATATATCGCCTAAATTGTACAGAAAAAATCGTCAAATGTCTTATTTCGATGGTTTAAGTCGCCCTATGGGGATGGAACACCAACGACATGGGAAGAGGTGCATATTTCAGATACAATGATTCATTCACCGCGACCAACCCGATGGCATTGTACGGTATCTGGAAGGAACCGCCAACAGTCGGACCTCCCAACCCATATGCCCCATGGTCCAACTACTATATCATATACTACACAAACGGCGGTAGTGGATTCATGGATATGCAGGCAGTGTCAAGAACTAGTCCTACTGTTGCATTGAATACTGTTAACAGCAGTTACTTCTATAGAGAAGGTGCAACATTCGATCATTGGGATACCCGTGCGGATGACGAAGGGACCGACTATTCCGATGGACAAACCGGGGTCACATTATCCGGTAATATCACTCTGTTCGCCATATGGAAATTCAATGTCACGTATGATGGCAATGGATCTACCGGCGGTTCTGTACCGGTAGTTGATCCTTACGCCAAAGGCTCAACAGTCACTGTATTGGGCAATACAGGCTCCTTGGTGAAGACAGGATATGTATTCAACGGATGGAACACTGAAGCGGACGGTTCTGGTACGCAATATGCTGCAGGTGACACTTTCACCATCACTGAGGGGGTAGTGTTGTATGCACAATGGGTGTTTGCGATCACGGTGACGTTCGATAAGAATAAGTAAGTGCCACAGGTACTATGTCCGATCAGATTGTCGGTTCCGATGTACCGGCCAATCTGAAAGCCAATGGATAATCTTTAGCAGACCACACATTCGCTGGATGGAATACCAAGGCGGACGGTTCAGGCATATCATATGCAAATGAGGCACCGGTCACTTTTGATTCAAATCAGACATTGTATGCTCAGTGGTCATCACCATAAGCTATAAACAGAGGTCCCATCGGGACCTCTTTTCCAATTATTTCAACATCTTTCTCTGCTAATGAACTCACAAGAACATATAGTACGACCCACCTACGACGTCCACGGTAGGGAGGTGGACTTCTTCGTATCAACGAAGGGATACAAGGCATATTACCAGGTATGCTCGGACATCTCGTCTCCTTCCACCCTGAGAAGGGAGATCTTACCATTGAAGGCGATCGATGACAACTATCCCAAGTACATCATATGCAAGGGCAAAGGAATCATCGACGACGTCGACGGTATCAGACTGATCGATTACGACGAATGGCTGAAGGATCCGGTATGATACATCATCCCTGAAGATAATTTGCCAACTATAAATTTTACAACTATAAAATTTACAAACAGTAAAATATCACCGTCACATATACCGTATCATGATCGGTAGGGAATCCGAACTGAGGGCATTGAACGAGCGTTACGACAGCGGCAGGTTCGAGATGATACCGGTATTCGGACGGAGGCGCGTAGGCAAGACCACACTCCTGAAGGAGTTCATCAAGGGCCGCAACGGTGTGTACTTCTCTGCAACCAGAGGTTCCCTCGATGCCAACATATCCAAGCTGGCTTCCAAGGTACTGGGTGCATCCTCGCCCGTATCCATGTCACTGGATGACCTTCTTGATGAGATCAGGATCAGATCCCAGAAGGAAAGGTATGTGCTGATCATCGACGAGTATCCGAACCTCATCAGAAGGAACGACCATTTCTCCGATGTGCTGCAGGAGTTCATCGATGATATAGAGGACGATTCCAAGCTCTTCCTGATCCTCTGCGGGTCATCCATCAGCATAATGAGGCATCAGGTGTTGTCCTCTCAGAGTCCCATATACGGCAGGAGGACCGGACAGCTGGAGGTCCTACCCATGGACATATGGGATACCATGAGGATGCTGGAAGGTTTCCGTATCGAGGATGTCATGAGGATATACGGTATCGTCGGCGGCATCCCGTTGTATCTGAAGATGTTCGACCCAGGGTCATCCGTGAGGGACAACATAATCAGACTGTTCTTCGAGGACACATCGTTCTTCAGGAACGAGCACGAGTTCGTACTGATGGAGGAGTTCGATACACCGTACACGTACTACACCGTACTGGAGGCCTTGGCCTTAGGCAATACAAGGGTGTCGGACATCGCCAAGTACTGTTCCTTGGACGATTCCACCGTCCATAAGTATCTGTCATCATTGACAGCGACATCCTTCGTGGACAGGGTGACACCGGTCGACAATCCTGACGGGAAGAACGTACTGTACAGGATTTCGGACAATTTCATAAGGTTCCAGTTCAGGAGGGTGCTGCCGTATGTGGACTACTACGACCCGAACGATCCAGGGAAGATACTGGACGGGATCATGGAGGGTCTCGACACCGACACGGGTCCGGTGTTCGAGGAGGTATGCGCCCAACATTTGAAAGGGATACATAAAGGAAGGATCGGTAAATGGTGGGGTCCGGACCCTAATAATCACAGGCAGGAGGAGATAGACCTGATACTGACGAACATCGAGGACGGGAAGAGGACAGGATGGTTCGCCAAGTGCAAGTACAGGAACTTCCCTGTGGGTGTCGATGTCCTGGAGACGCTGAGATACAGATCGTCATTGGTGAAGGGATTCGATGTGCACAGATACATCATCTATTCCAAGGGCGGTTTCACCGATAATCTGAAGGCAACCGATGATGTGGAACTGTATTCACTTGATGATATCCTTTGTCTTGACGACAGGGCTGCTTCGGACACTAACCACTAATCGTAGTATGCTCCCATTAAATCTTCATCCATTTTTCATTATAATCGCAAGGGATGAAGTCCGATCGCGACGGACTTCTCCGAGCGGTTGGACTGACCTTGACTAACATCCAGAGGTGAAAAATGAATCCGAAGGATGGCAAGGGAGAAACGGTCTACAAACTACTCTCCCTTGCCCTAGAGATAGCTCGGTCCTTGATCGAGCTCCTTAGGCTTTTGACCTAAGGGAAACCCATTACTCCCCTTCGGGGGAGGTCTCTAGGTTACGATTATCAATATTCTTCATTCGATTTATACTTCACCGATTTTAACAATGTCAAAGGTCGATGAGAGGAATTCTTCTGGACACTAACCATTAATCGTAGTATCCTCCCATTAAATCCTCATCAGTTTTCATTCAATCGCAAGGGATGAAGTCCGATCGCGACGGACTTCTCCGTAGTGATCGGATCGATCTTGACTATCGTTCGGAGGTGAGAATAATCGAACCTAGGAACGGCAAGGGAGACCTGATTGCAAGGATAATCTCCCTTGCCCTAGAGATTGCTCGATTTCTAATCGAGTTCCTCAGACTGTTGATCTGAGGGAAACCAATTACTCCCCCTTCGGGGGAGGTCTCTAGGTTACGATTATCAATAATCCTCATCGAATTTATACTTCACCGATTTCGACCTTATCCGGTGTCACGGTCGTTCATGTCATCCGATGCTAACCACTAACCGTAGTATCTACCCTTTAACTAATCACCGAGGAATGTTGTTCCGGGGACCATTCGGACCCTGAGGTAACATCATGAACAACAAAGGGAATAACAGGGAAAGGAACGCATACGACAGCAGGTTCAAGGACATCATCCGCAACAGTACGGTATTGTCCAAGATAATCAAGGACAATGTCGACGGTATGGAGAATCTCACTTTGGACGAGATAAAGGGCTGTCTTGACATCGAGGAGGATGGAAAGACCGTCAAGGGCAGGAACACGGAGTTCGGTTCGATGGACAACGGCGAGATACGTGTCGACTCCTTATTTGATGTGAGGTTGCCTGACGGCAACGGTCATATCGACCTGATTGTGAATGTAGAGGCTCAATGGAGATCCAATCCAGGATATTCATTGACGAAGAGAGCGGAATACTACATCGGAAGACTGGTCTCAGAACAGAAGAACACCTACTTCTCCAATGACGACTACGACGGACTGCGCAAGGTATACTGCATCTGGCTGATACTCAATCCTAACAGGAGGGATTGGAACAAGGTGATCAGAGGCCGCATGGTAACGGAGGTGATCAACGGCACCCCCGATCACAATGACCTGGTGTTCGATACCTACAATATCACATTCATCAATGTAGGCCCGTACGATGATACTCAGCCGGATATTGTCTCTTTTCCATCCACTATGTTCAACAGGATGGGAGATGACGATAGGAT
>JAFSYZ010000212.1 GCA_017455785.1 Candidatus Methanomethylophilaceae archaeon | reverse complement strand
TCGCACTGCACGGATGAAGCGGTCCACAGGGAGATCCTAGAAGAGGTCAAAGGTTCGATCCCTTCGGATGAGGACGTAATGAAGCTGAAGAAGCTTTTCCAGTTGTTCGCGGACGAGAACCGTCTGAAGCTCCTTCTTGCGATAAAGGATAGGGAACTCTGCGTATGTGACATAAGTGCGTTCGTGGGCATGACAGTATCGGCGGTGTCGCACCAGCTCAGATCCCTCAGGGAGGCGAAGCTCGTCAAGCCGAGGCGTGACGGGAAGACAGTGTATTACTCCCTGGCGGACGAGCACGTGGAGAGCATCATCAATCTGGGCATGGAACATCTTTCCGAACTGGAATGACGTGTGTACGAATTGTCGACGGCTGTCGGTCTTTTATATAAGAGATGGAATAAGACAGTAGGTGCGCACTTGGGATTGATGGATTTCTATCATTCGATGATGGCGAAATACAGGGAGCCTATCGCATACGTCTTCTTCGGCGGTCTGACCACGATAGTCAATTGGCTCGCCTACATGCTGTTCGTTTGGATCGGCATAGAGATCAACCTGAGCAACATACTGTCATGGGTAGTCGGTGTCACCTTCGCATTCGTCGTCAACAAGTGGTTCGTCTTCCAGAACAGGTCCACATCCCCGAAGGTCGTACTGACCGAATTGGCATCGTTCTTCGGTGCGAGGATATTCACCGGTGTCATAGCGTTCGTACTGTTCCCGATTCTGTATAATTTGGGAATGAATCAGAGCTTCATGGGTACCGACGGACTTCCAGCTAAGATAGTGACTAGTGTCATCGAGATAGCACTGAACTATATCTTCAGCAAGTACCTCATATTCAGGGAGAACAAGAAGACGAAAGAGGAGTGACCCAATCATTTATGGTGTTCTTTTTCGAAGTCTTCAGACCACTTATTAAGGTATTTTTCCTCAAAGGTGTAAATCTTATCAAATACATTAGGAAAGCGCCTGTCGAAATTCATGTCCATGAGTTTCTCAACGATGTATGTGATCCAAATTCCTTTGTTGGATTCAAGTTGGATGCTGATTTCATCAATCAAACAATTCCAGTCAAAATTGACCGTACTCTGAATTAACCTGTTGCAATCAGCAGTGTCACCTTCCCTTTCCGTGACTGATTTTAAGAGGAATATGTCCTCTGCTGCACATGAATAGAGTGTGATTTTTTCAGATTCAAAACGTTTTTGAGCACGTTGTTTCATAGAATCTGATAGTTGTAACTGTCCGCATATTTTTGTGTTGAACAAATCGATTCTGTATCTATCTTTTATTTGGGTATCCGAAAGATCAACCCTGTCCATTCCACAGGTTGGTTTATCACTTGAATAATTCAATTCTGAAAGGGCTTCAATTACAGAATTATAATCATTTTGGCAAGTAACAACCAGGTCAAGATCTTTGGTATATTCTTTCGATCCGAGGAACATCATGGCCCCGCCACCAATCCAGATAGATGTTCAGATGTCTGTCTATTACTGATGTAATGTCAAGAATCAGATTTTCAATCTGGTTCACATCGTTAATCATCCCTTCACCATCCACATTCTGTCCTCAATGTCCTGTTTTGAAGGCCAGTTCCTGATATGTTCTCCTGACATTATGCGTTCATGCGTCCTGATGAAATCCTGCGGAGGCTCCAGTTTTTCACTGTTTTTGATGTAGAAGAGGATATTCGCCATCCTGAGTCTCCAATCATTTTCTACTTCAGCGATGTGCAGTGCATCTTCGAAAACGGTATCGATACTCATCTCGCCTTTTTCTGTGGTATAGAATCCGTGGCCATCCGGCAATCCATCCATCCCATACAGTTTGAAGGCCGATGATCCTGTAGGTTCGTATCCCTGGCCGTCCGCAGATGAGAAGATTACGTCCTTTCCTTTCCTGAATACGATCTCCGAATCGTTGGACAGTCTGGGATCGGACACCTCCATGTAGTCAATGAAACTGTTGAGGAATGGCCTGAGTTTCGGACAGCCCTCATCGTTGATGTGGTAGATATTGTTGATTTTGACTACGATATCACCTTCGATGAGTGTATCGAGCATCTTTCTGATGTGGGATTCCGAAAGACCCGTGGATTCGTGTATCTGTTTCAGGGTTCTGGGAATGGTTATTGATACAAGTATATCCAGATTCCCTCCGGAAAGGAATCTCGCCATACCAGGGCCATCGGACATCATGCTGGCGAGACGTTTGGCGTGCGGGCAGTGACTGATAGAGATCGGGTTCCTTCTATCGAGGATATCCTTCGATCTCAAGAGCCTGATCTTCCTATAGACCTCCGGTTCTGACAGTATGAGTTTCTCTGATAGTCCGGCAACCGTGGTGATTCCTCTGGTTATGTAGAACAGAATCTGCAATTCTTTGTTACCGAACATAGTTGTCACTTATTTCATAATAATTATAGCTATATTTATTGATTTATAATCAAAATTACTAATTTTCAATAATATTTATTATATTTATTGAAATAATGTATGAATCAACGTAACTTGTTATCCGTTGCAATCCTAATAGGGGAAGGAAGGGGCTTTCACCTTCCTCTCTATAAATAGTAAGTTGGCCATATGCCGAAACCTTTAAAATAAGGATGTTGAGTAACGGGTATCTTACTCGTTATCTGCTTCAGTGGCAACGAGGACAGGAATGACCGTCGACGTGACGTCGAAGGGAGGAATGAAAAATGGACACAGAATCATCGAAGGCTTCGCAATACCAGGAGAAGGTGGAATCGAAGTTCCGCAACCTCGGTAAGGGAAAGTACGGAAGAATCATCAAGATGGCCCGCACGCCCACACATGAGGAGTACAAGAAGACGATCGCTATCACAGGACTGGGAATAGTCATCCTCGGAGCGCTCGGATTCCTGATCATGTGGCTGATGACATACGTTCCTCAATACTTCTGATCCAGGTGAACGATCATGACACTCAGGATCACAGGAGAGAACGACACCAAGGATGTACGCGCCGCAGGAACCATCGAATGGACGATGAAGGTGGCGACGGATGCAGCCAAGATCAAGTTCGCTTTTGCAATGACGACAGGACCCGAAGAGGGGGATGCGCCGGAATGGACCGTTGCACTCCATGACTCCACAGGCGAGATCTGGAGCAACTACGGCGGAAAGACCGAGTACATCGCAGACGGACCTGCCAACGGCGAGAAGGAATTCAAGCTCGTGGTGGAATGCCCCGCAGGTGCAAGGTACGGAGATACAGTGTCCATCTCCGTGACCGCCAGCGCAGGGGGCGAGGAGGCCGTCACCGCATACAACGCACGTGCCGTTCAGTCCATCATGATCCTCAAGACCCAGATAGACCAGGAGAGGACCGTCGCCGATTCACTCGTATCCAAATCCAACCTCGGAGCGAAGGATGTCTATGCGATCCTCAGTCCGAACACCCTCAGAGGTTATGTGTTCGTGGAAGGAATGAACACGGACCGTATAGTCGACCTCGCAAGGGAGATCAAGAAGTCCAGGGGATTCGTCCAGGACAAGAAGAGGAACGCCGACGGAAGCACAAGGACAGGGGAGATCTCCATCGCGGAGATCGACAGCTACCTTACGCCTCTGTCCACGGTCGTCGGTATCGTTGAAGGAGATCTTGTAGAACTTATCAACGGTCCGTTCAAGGGCGAGAAGGCCAGGGTACAGCAGATTGACGAGACAAAAGAGGAGATCACCGTCGAACTCATAGAAGCGATGGTCCCCATACCTGTAACTGTCAAGGGAGACAGCGTCAGGGTCATTGAGAAGGAGAAGTGAAACAATGGTAGATACTGTTGAGGCATTGGTAGATGGAGGCAGGGCCTCCGCAGGTCCACCCCTCGGTCCGGCACTCGGACCCAAAGGGGTCAATATCGGAAAAGTGATCGAAGCGATCAACGACAAGACCAAGGCGTATGCCGGAATGAAGGTCCCTGTCAAGATCCTCATCAAGGATGACAAGTCATTCGACATCAAGGTCGGAACACCCCCGATGTCGGCACTCATCAAGGGAGAGCTGGGAATCAGCTCCGGAGCACACAACGCAAGGACCGAGAAAGTCGGTAACCTTACGATCGAGCAGGCCAAGAAGATCGTCGAGATGAAAGGCGACGACCTCCTGGGAGCGACACTGGAAGCAAGGCTTCTCGAGGTCGCCGGAAACTGCGTCTCCCTCGGTGTCACCATCGATGGAAAGGATGCAAGGCAGTTCTCGAAGGACATCAAGGCCGGTGTCTACGAGGGCAAGCTCTGAAACCCATTGCCAACGGCCGCCCTCACGGCGGCCCTGGCATCTTCTATAGTATATTATATCCATAAACCATTGACATACACCGTACGGTGTAGCATGGCCATCTCTTTTGAGGGAGTCAAAGCATCTTTCTATGCGAAAACGAAGGATGAACAGACCAGGTCCTTCTATAAGGTCCTGGTGCCGATCCTGTTGTTCGACGTCATAGTCACGGTCATAGCCTGCATCATGATCTATCCCAACGAGGACGTCAGCCACTACTACTACAACATCAGCGACCTGGTGGACAACCATCTGATGCCCTACAGCGACTACGTCTTCGAGTATCCGCCGTTCACATTGGTGGTCTTCCTGATACCGAAGTTGCTGTCATGGGATTTGGATTCATTCAGGTTCGCGTTCTGTATATTCGCTGCAGTGTTCTACTGCATCTTCGCCCACTTCACCATAAAGATCACCGACCGTTTCAACATCAACAGGTTCTACGTCATGGCCTTCATACTCGCCATGATTCTGTTCTCCCACGAGTTCGCCGTCGCGAGGAACGACATCTTCGCAGTCGCTCTTGTAGCGGTATCGATGTACCTGTTCCTGGAAAGGAGGTATGTACCGTCATCCGTGATCCTGGCGATGGCGGTGATGATTAAGATCTATCCTATCATCCTGATCCCGGTGTTCATGATGATACTGATCAGTAGGAGGGAGTGGAAGGAATCGTTCATCTTCCTGGTCGTATCCGGTTTAGTGTGTCTGCTGATGGAGGTGCCGTTCCTGATCAACGATCCCTCGACGGCGTTCGCATATCTAACATACCATTCGGACCGCGGCCTACAGGTGGAGGGTGTGGCAAGTTCGGTGCTGTTGCTTATCAATATCTTCACGCCCGTGATCGATAGTATATCGGTCAACTACGGTTCCAGCGAGCTCGCCGGCCCCATACCGGACGCGGTCGCAGGTTGTCTGGATATACTGCAGATCGCCGCCATGGTGGCTGTCCTGATATGGGCCGCATACCGTCTGTACAGATACAGGGGAGGGGACGCGTTCAGGTCGTTGGCGATGATCTCAATACTGATGATAATGGCCTTCATAACGTTCAGCAAGGTGTACTCCGCACAGTACATGCTGTGGATACTGGCACTCATACCTTTCATCTACATAGACCATCACAAGGATACCAAGTTCACCAAGTTCGTGTTCGTGTTCGGTATCATGTCATTGTTGAGCTCGGCGGTCGCATACAGCATAGGGCTGCATACGGACAGTGCGATCCCTGTGATCATAGTGTTCCTGAAGAACGTCGTACATGTGGCCCTTATGGTCTACATCATCGTCCTTTTCAGTCATGTGGAGCCCCCCGGCGCTGATACTATTATAACGCAGTAAACTATGGTCGATACCATGTCGGATGCTGAGGCACCCATCAAACACGAGAACTATATCATGAGGTCGTTCTGTGCCCTCATCATATTCTGCATCATATTCGTGCACTACGAACCGTGTTATGAAATATTCGGAATGAAGGCGTACGAGTTCGTGGAGGGTGTCGGAAGGTTCGCCATGCCCATGTTCTTCATGGTGTCCGGTTACTTCCTGTACTCATCCGACGGGCATTCCGAGAAACAGCTCAAGAGGAAGACCCTGCGCATCCTGTTCATCCTGGTGTTCATGAAGGTCCTCTACTTCGCATTGGACTGCGTCTACTACGGATTCAATGTGATCACATTCGATGTCCTTATGGAAGGGCTGATAACCATGAACTGGTCGTCCAAGCACATCTGGTTCATCTACTTCCTGTTCTTCGTCTACGCGTTCCACTGGATCCTTTACAGGTTCCATGTGGACTTCAAGTATGCGATGATCTTCGGAGTAATCTGTCTGCTCGTGGACCTTTTCCTGTCCAACGTATGTGCATGGACCAGTCTGTGGGAGATCGCAGGCGTCAGCACGTTCAATGTGGGACAGGTGTTCTACTGCTTCATCGCGTTCTTCTTCTTCCCGTTCGGATATTATCTGCACAAGTACAAGGATAAGGTCGATGAGGTGAAGACGTCCACATTGATCGTCCTGGTGATCATCGGAGCGGTCATGGAGGTCTGGGAGGTCTTGAACTTCCCGACGATCCCGAACACCGAGTTGTCGTACTCCAACCTTTATTTCGGATCGGTCATCATAGCGATATCATTGTTCATACTCACGTTCCGTGTTCCTCCGAACAGACTCCGCTGCAGACCTTTGGAGTTCATGGGAAGGACGCTGTTGCCGTGGATGTACGCTTTCTACATGGCGGTGATGTTCTTCATCAAGTTCATCGTGATGCCCAACTTCGATGCACCGTTGGAACTGTTGGATGCCATCGGTATGATCGTATCCGCGATATTGGATGTGGCGTTGGCCTACGGAATGTACTACCTGCTGCTGAACACGGTCGGTAAGAAGAAGGCCAAGCCGAAGGAGACCGTCGCGCCTGCAGCTAACTGAATCACTGCTTCGGTGAGAATGTAAGGAGCGCACCGTTCCCGAGGACCTCGGCGTTCCTGAGCTCGAGTTCTATTCCTTCAGGGACTACCCATCCGTCACCGTCTACAGGTGTCGGGGATTCCCTTCCTCCGATGACCTTACCGCCGACGAATACGGTGTATCTGTCAACGAGTCCCTCCCTGAAGAACGATGCTATGGTCTCGCCGCCACCTTCCACGAGTATGCTCTCGATACCCATTTCCGCAAGCTTTTCCAACACGTCGAGGAGCGGGCCGTCCCTCCTGCGTCTGATGACTTCAACGTTGTTGTTCCATATGATGTCGCAGTCATCCGCCACAACTATTATCGTCGGTGCCTGGTCGTTGACGACAAGGGCATCCATAGGGGTGCGTCCGTTGTTATCAAGGACTATCCTTATCGGATTCTCATCGTAGGAAAGGCCTTTGACGGTTAGATGGGGATCGTCGGAGAGTATGGTGCCGACGCCGACAAGTATCGCGTCATATTTCCTTCTGAGGTTCTTCACCCTGCTCTTATCCTCATCCGATGATATCCTGACCTGCTTCCTGTCACTGCCGGCGATCTTACCGTCGGCTGACATCGCGCAGTTCACATGGATGAAAGGCCTCATGATCTACCGCCCGGGGTCACGGTGAAATGATAGATGTCGTCAGCCCTGACCACGCCGAACTTCACGTCCAAGAATGTCTCCAAAGTATCCATCTGGCTCAACAGGTGTCTGCTGATCCTTTGGACCGAGAATGCACTGTCCCCGTCGGCCATGGCCATGTATGGGAGTAATTGGTCCGCAGTGTGCACATCGAGTGTGGAACCGGATTCCATGATCTGTATGAGGTCGTTGGCAACATCCATCCCCGCCTGTTTCGCAGGATGGCCTCTCGTGGTCAGGACGTTGCTTCCGAGCAGTCCGTTCTCGTACTCCGCGACGAGGGACATCCCCGCTCCCTTGGAACTTCCGTTGGTCCTCTGATATGAGATCTCGGTGTCGCAGTACGGGTCTAGAACCTCAGTACATCCCTCAACCATCTGGTCGGTGATGGATCTAGGCAATCTCTGTATGAAGCAGTTGACCTTGACCTTCTTGAGTCTTCCCAGATCCAGTAGTTTCAACGGCCTTATCTTCTTGATTGGTTGGAAGGACGCCTTCACCCTTCCTCCGCCTTCGGGGTAGAATCCCCTCTCCAGTATCTCGACGGATGCATCGATGCCCATGTTGGACATCAACGGATACAGGACCTGCTGATAGTAATCGATCGGAGGTGCCCACATGACGTTGGTGCCTCCTGATATGTCCACGTTCATGGTGTGCTCGAAGGGAACAGTCGCCAACTGCATGGCCTGGAGTACAAGACTTATGCTTCCTGCGGTACCGATGTCCATGGTGATGTCGTACTTCCTGTTGGTCCCGGGGGTGATGGTGAGCTCCCTGGAACCGAGTGTGTTCCCTTCAACCTTGGAACCGGTGATATCCACTACCGCCTGCACAGCGGCGCAATGCTGCTTGGAGAGACCGTTGGTGGGTCTGTTCTCCCTGATCCTCGTGAGGTGGACCTCCTTGCCGGTGACAGTGCTCATTGCAACGGATGTACGGACGCTCTGTCCTCCTCCTTCGCCCCTCGAACAGTCTATCTCCAGCATGGATACCGATGCCCCTTAAGTACATGCTAGATAAAACTGTTGTCGGACATATCTTAACGTAATCATGGTGCTACGCGTTGTGTGGCACTGAAAATGGATGTATAATCCATCATATGGTTACTCTGTCGTCATGAACGAGGATGGATGATTATGGTGCGATAGCCGGGAATCGAACCCGGATCCGATGCTTGGGAAGCACCAGTCCTAACCGCTGGACTACTATCGCATTTAGAATAGTGGGGGTTGATTATTCCGAGGATTAATAACATTGTCGCAGAAATCCAATTGACGGATATGTTTGTTTGAACCGAGACCGTAACGTGTCCTGAAGGGCATCTTTTTATAGGGATTCAGGAATGTGAGGGACAATTCTAGGGCTCGTGGTCTAGTGGTTATGACGCCACCCTTACAAGGTGGAGGTCGCCGGTTCAATCCCGGCCGGGCCCACCACTATTGCATCACAACTGTCGGCGCATATTGTATGCACGCACGCGCGCACAAGGTTATAACCAATGGCAAACGATACGGTCAGTCATGATCATAGTTGGCGGTTCATCATCCAGAGACCTTGCTGCCGAGACGGCATCGATCCTGGGCTGCAAATACATCGAAGCTGCCACCGTCAGATTCCCCGACGGTGAGTGCTACACAAGGATCGAAGAGGAATCATTGGATGACGATGTCGCCATCATACAGAACACCTATCCGGATGAGAACCTGGTCGAGATGTTCCTCCTCCAGGATGCTGTTAAGAGGGCGGGTGCGAAGACCGTCACCATCGTCGTGCCGTACTTCGGATACGCCAGACAGGACCGTGTGTTCAAGAACGGCGAACCGGAGAGCGCCAAGGTAATGTGCAAACTGCTGGCCATGGGCTGCGACAGGGTCGTCACCATCGATCTCCACAAGGAGGCTGTGCTGGAGTTCTTCGACCGTCCCTACAAGGACCTCAAGGCCGCGAACGCCATGGGCGACTACTTCAAGGGGAAGGGAATCGACATGGTCTTCTCACCCGATATCGGTGCGGCAGGACGTGCCAAGATGGTCGGAGAGAGGATGGGCATCCCCTACGACCACCTGGAGAAGAAGAGGCTCTCAGGTACCGAAGTGGTGATACAGCCCGCCAAATCGGACGTCAAGGGAAAGAGCGTCCTCATTGTTGACGACATGATCTCCACCGGAGGTACGATCAGGACAGCCACAACACAGCTCAAGGCAGCCGGGGCGAAGAGCGTGACCGTAGCATGCACCCATGGAGTGTACGTCAACGATGCACTGAAGAAGATGGACGAGTCCGATATCGATGAGCTGCTGTCATGCAACACATTGATCTCCAAGACATCGAAGATATCCGTCGCAGGAATGATCGCCGAGGCTCTGAAGGAGAAGTGGTGAGATGGAGAAGAACGCCGAGACCTATGGAGAATGGTATCTCGATATAGTCGAGAAGGCCGGACTCTCTGACAAGAGGTACCCGATCAAAGGAATGAACGTCTGGACACCGTACGGATGGAAGATCATGAGGTTCGTGGATTCCTTCCTGCGTGAGGAGCTGGATGGTACGGACCATGACGAGGTATGTTTCCCTCTGCTTATTCCAGAGACGGAGTTCAAGAAGGAGAAGGACCACATCAAGGGATTCGACTCGGAGGTCTATTGGGTGACACATGCCGGTCTCGATGAATTGGATGTCAGGCTCGTCGTGAGGCCCACGTCGGAGACTGCGATGTATCCGATGTTCTCGCTCTGGGTAAGGTCACATCAGGACCTTCCGCTGAAGATCTATCAGATAGTCAACACCTTCCGTTACGAGACCAAGCAGACACGTCCGTTCATACGCGTGAGGGAGATCCACTTCTTCGAATCGCATACCTGCCACGACAGTGAGGAGGATGCGCAGAGGCAGATCGAGGAGGACCTCGAGATAGTAAAGAGGCTCATGGGAAGGCTCTGCCTGCCTTATTTCCTGCTCAAACGTACCGACTGGGACAAGTTCCCTGGCGCGCATTACACGGTGGGTATCGACACCGTCATGCCCAACCACAAGACGTTGCAGTTGGGTTCCGTGCACCACTACAGGACCAACTTCTCCGTTCCGTATGATATCACATACGAGGATGAGAACGGTGAGCACAAGTACGTCCACCAGACGACCTACGGTATGTCCGAGAGGACATTAGGTGCATTGATAAGCGTCCACGGTGACGAGAAGGGACTCTGTCTTCCGCCGTCCGTCGCGCCATTCGAGATAGTCATCATCCCGATCCTGGGGAAGAACCAGGCGGTGGATGTGGCCAAGGCGGCGAAGGATCTCACCAACGACCTTAAGAAAGCAGGGTTCAGGGTGAAGCTCGACGACCGTGACGACCGTCCCGGAAGCAAGTACTACGACTGGGAGATCAAGGGTGTACCGCTCAGGCTGGAGCTCGGTGCACGTGACATCGAGAACAAGGTCGTGACCTATGCGAGGAGGGACACCGGAGAGAAGGGCACCATACCCATGGATTCACTCGTCGACGGCATCAACGGTGTCTTCGACAGCATAACCAAGAACCTTTCCGAGAAAGCATGGAAGTTCCAGATGGATTCCGTTACCGAACTGTCATCCGTGGATGACATCCCCAAGGACACCGAGGATACCAAGCTCAGGATCTACAGGTTCGGCTGGTGCGGTTCACCCGAATGCGGTCACAGGTTCGAGGACGATAACGACATCAAGATCCTCGGAACGCCCTATCTCCACGAGGAGTACAATGGCAAGTGTATCGTCTGCGGAAAGGAGACGGATACTCCTGCCTACGCCGCAAGGACGATGTGAGAACAAATCGGGGGACATCGTCCCCCATCTTCTTTTCACCAAGAATCGATCTTGAAATCCATATCGCCGTTGGTCTCGTTCTTTATCCTCTCGGATATGGAGTCAACGGTGCTCTTCAGAAGTTCGTGCGCCCTCTGGATATTCCCGACATCCTTCTTCACCATGAGGTCCCCGTGCATCGCTATGGAGTCGTTGATGATGTTCATCGCTATACAGAGGTTCTCAACGAATGAGGCACTCCTGGCTATCCTGTCCACCTGTTCCTTGGTGTATTCTGTCATGTTTGTGAATCGCGGATAAGTGTTATATCATTTCGTTCGCATCCGTCACACATGCCTTTCAAGGAGAACGAGCTCGTATATCTGGTCGACCAGGACAACAAGAGACACTGGGTCAAGGTGGCTTACGCCATGCTGAAGATCTCATCCCTCGGTACCATAGACGGTAACAGGTTCAAGGAGATGGATGACGGCTCCTCGTTCGAGATCGCCAACAGGAAGTTCACGGTCTTCAGACCGGGAAGGCTCGAGCTCATCGAGTCCTTGGAGAGGGGCGCACAGATCATCATACCGAAGGATGCGGCATCCATCCTGTTCTATTGCGACATAAAGGCAGGCGACACCGTCCTCGAGGTGGGGGCGGGTTCAGGAGGGCTGACGACGGCATTGACGTCCGCCGTCGTTCCCAATGGAAAGGTCCACACCGTGGAGTTCAAGGAGGAGAACGCTCTCCGTGCGCAGAAGAACCTCAGGCGTACAGGTCTTGATAAATATTGGAGCTATCAGATCGGGGACGCCCGTGAGGTGAAGGTGGATATCATGGCCGATGCGTTGATCATGGACATGCCCGATCCAGAGAATGCATTGGACAACCTCATACCCTGTCTCAGGGCCGGAGGGAGGATATGCGCATACGTCCCCAACATGAACCAGTTGGAGAATGTGGTGAACTCGCTGCGCGAACGTGACTTCTCCAATGTCTTCGCGATAGAGATCATACAGCGTGAGATGGAGGTCCACAAGGGCGGAGTAAGACCTTCATATGAGATGCTGGGTCATACCGGTTATCTGATATACGGAAGGAAGAGGGCCTGAGATCAGACATCAGGATACGGCCATTGTCAAGGGCAAGTCCCATCTACGTCCCGTTTGTCTATCCACTCATATCTGGCTATGTTGAGCAGATCATCGAGATTATGATACCTTTGACGATATCGGCCTCATACGCCGATGGGATGCAGCAACAGTCAATATTTTGCGGTTCATCACAGCCATTCTGGAGAAGGTGAAATAACCTTTAATTCGCGCACGTACATGCGGGAACAATGGCCAGAATAGAGATCAGAATCGAACTCAAGAAAGGGGTCGCAGATCCCGAAGGAAAGAACACGATGAAGACACTGGAGTCCCTCGGATTCGAAGGCGTCAAGTCCGTATCGTCCGTCAAGGTATTCGATATGGAGCTCGACATGTCCGAAGAGGATGCGAAGAAGGCAGGGGAGGAGATGTGCAGGAAACTGCTGGCCAACCCCGTCATCCAGAATTACAAAGTCATAGTGAGATGATCGCTTGTCAATCGATAGGCTGATGATCAAACGCAACGTTCCGTTCTCCCTGTACGATGTTGACATCCTGTCAGCCACGGATACGGAACTCAACGAGATCTCATCCACCATGGGATTAGCATTATCCTTGGATGAGATGAAGACGATCGTTGATTATTTCAAGAAGGAAGGCAGGAACCCCACCGACATTGAATTGCAGTCGTTGGGACAGGCATGGAGCGAGCACTGTTGCTACAAGAGCTCCAAGCCCATACTGAAGGAGTTCATCTTCGCCATAGATCACCCGAACGTCCTCTCGAGAGGGGATGCAGGTGTGATGGTCTTCGATGACGATTACGGATATGCGCTGAGGATCGAGAGTCACAACCACCCTTCAGCGATAGAGCCCTACGGAGGCGCAGCCACAGGTATCGGCGGTATCCTAAGGGATGTGGTGTGCATGGGTGCGCAGCCGATCGGTCTTGTGGACCCCCTGTGCTTCGGTCCGATAGACACCAAGAAGGAGATCCCCAAGGGTATGAAGCACCCGCACTACCTGGTGAACGGAGTGGTCTCCGGTATCAGGGACTACGGTAACCGTGTCGGTGTTCCAACAATATCCGGAGGATTCTTCTTCGACGAGAGGTACACAGGCAACTGTCTGGTGAATGTAGCATGTCTCGGCATTGTGAAGAGGAAGGAGCTCGGTGTCAACTACGCCTCAGGTCCCGGGGACGTCATGATCCTTCTGGGCGGACGTACCGGAAGGGACGGTATACACGGTGTAACATTCGCGTCAGCGGATCTTACCTCGACATCCGATGAGGATTCAAGGGGCGCTGTGCAGCTGGGTGACCCGATCACCAAGGAGCCTACCATACACGCATGTCTGGAGGTCAACCAGAAGGGATTGATCACGGGTATGAAGGACCTGGGAGGCGGAGGATTGAGCTGCGTCGTGGGTGAGATGTCGTTGGATGCGGGCGGATGCGGTGCAGATGTGGATCTTGAGAAAGTACCCCTGAAGGAGGACGGCCTCGCGCCATGGGAGATTTGGGTGTCCGAATCACAGGAGCGTATGATGGTCACCTGTAAGCCCGAGAACGTGGAGAAGGTGTTGGAGATATTCGATATGTGGGACGTACTGGCCACTCCCATCGCGAAGACCACTGATACCAAGCATACACGTCTGTTCTGGGACGGCGAACCGATATTCGACATGGACCTGGAGTTCCTGACCGGAGGCCCTGTGTACAACAGACCGTACACAATACCGAAGGTGTCCACGAAGAAGGACGAGAAGTTCCCTGATGTCAAAGCCGATAATGCAACGATGAAGGCGATGCTGTCCGATCTGAACATCGCATCCAAGGAATGGGCGATCCGTCAGTACGACCACGAGGTACGTGCATCGACGGTCATACACCCGATGGTAGGAAAGATGAACAGGACAGGTCCTGGTGACGCATCCGTACTGATGCCCGTCCCCGGAAGGTACAAGGGACTGGCGGCGGCGGTAGGATGCAACCCGTGGTTCACCGCCGAGAATCCGTACAACGGCGGAAGGGCCTGCGTGGACGAGGCCTGCCGTAACATAGTCGCTGTAGGAGCGAGACCCGATGCATTGACCGACTGTCTCAACTTCGGTAACCCAGAGAAGCCCGAGAGGCTCGGAGAGTTCAGGGAGGCCGTAAGGGGACTAGGTGAGCTGTGCAAGGACATGAACCTCCCGATCCCGTCAGGTAACGTGAGTCTCTACAACGAGGCACCCGGAGGTGTCGGTATCCTTCCCACTCCGATGATCCTCGGATGCGGACTTATCGATGATGTCAGGAAGGCCGTGACCGCCGATCTCAAGGAGGAGGGCAACAGGTTCTTCATCATCGGAAGGACGAAGGACGAGATGGGAGCATCCCTGTTCTTCCGCAAGTTCGGAGGAAAGGGCGGGGATGTGCCCGGTGTCGATTCGTCATACCTCAAGCTGATGATCGACAAGATGCTGAAGACCATGGATGCAGGACTCGTCAGGAGCTGTCACGACTGTTCGGACGGAGGCCTTGCCGTGGCCGCTGCAGAGATGTGCATTTCAGGTCAGATCGGATTGAAGATGGACCTTTCTGGAATGGGCGACATGTGCGCCGAGAGGAAACTGTTCTCCGAGAGTAACACCCGTTGGGTCGCCGAGGTACGTGAGAAGGACGTACAGGCGTTCAAGGAGATCATGGGCGATGATGCAGTCTGCATCGGAAAGACAGGCGGTGACAGGTTCATCGTGAAGGGAACAGGTATTGACCTGTCCGTAGCGGAGATCAGAAAGGCATGGAACGATCCCATATGGGACCTCATGGGAGGTGGCTGGGAATGAAGGCCGGTGATGTTAAGGTATGTGTCCTCAGGATCGAGGGTACGAATTGTGAGGATGAGATGTACCAGGCATTCAAGATGGTGGGTGCCGATCCGGAGAAGGTGCACCTCAAGCAGCTGACAGGACAGGTGTCCGATTCACTGAAGAGGGATATCGAGGACTACGATATCCTGGCGTTCCCCGGAGGATTCTCCGCAGGTGACTACGTCAGGGCGGGGGCGATCTTCGCCGCGAGGATAAGGTCCGCCATCGGACCGCAGATCAGGAAGTTCGTCGAATCGGAGAAGCCTGTTCTCGGAGTGTGCAATGGATTCCAGATCCTGGTGGAGCTGGGATTGCTTCCGGGTCTGGACGATGTGATGTCCAACGAACCTACTGCGGCATTGTACACCAACGATTCCGCGAGGTTCGAGTGCCGTCCCACTCTGCTGAGGAACGACAACCGCGGTAAGTGCATATTCACCTCGGAGGTGCCGAAGGGTAAAGTCCTGATGATCCCGTCCGCACACGCTGAAGGCAAGCTCCTGAGCATGGACCCCAAGTTCGTCGACAGGCTGGAGGAGAACGACCAGATCGTCTTCCGCTACGTCGGAGAGGACGGGAAGGATGCGCAGTATCCGTGGAATCCCAACGGTTCGCCGTCGGACATCGCAGGTATCTGTAACCCTGCAGGTAACGTGCTGGGTATGATGCCTCACCCCGAACGTGTACTCACAAGGTTCACCCACCCTGATTGGACCAGAGGGTATGAATCCGAGGAAGGGGACGGTCTAGTCGTCTTCCGCTCGGTGATGAAGAAACTTCTGTGATGGGGACCTTCCCCATCATCTATTTTTCAAAATTCAGAGTTCGACCTTGAGGTCGACACGGGAACCGTCGGTCAGACTCAATGTCCTTCTCAGATGGTACTGACAGACTATTTCCAGAGTAGTCCTGTAGTGGGACCTCTCCGGCATCACGATGGCGCAGTCCATGTTCTTTATCCTCGCCTTGTAGACGAAGACATCGCCGAAGCTCCTGCCGTCACTGGTGAATCCCTTTAGGATCAGATCCGATGGTCTCCTGAGGAGATCGATCTTCTCTAGGTCATCTTTATCGACGGTCAGATTCAGGGTGCCCTCATAGGGAACGAACCCCAACATGTCCTTGAACTGATCCACATAGCCTTTCTGACAGATGTAGTATCCGCCCTCACCCATCCCGGATGAGACGGTACCGTGGATTACTATGTGGTCGTCCAATTCGAAGAGACGGCGGTACTCGTTGTACTCCTCTTTCAGCGCTGCTACTCCTTTTTCGGTAAGTTTGATGCGTTGACTTCTCGTACCGAGGTCACGGGTGATGAATTCACCGTCCATAAGGTCCAATATCCTCTTGGAGGCGGACTGTTGACTCATGTCCAGAATGTCTCCGAGCTCACGGGAGGATATGGTGACGTAGTCATCGATCGCTCCGAGCAGGGCGATCTTCCTCAATGCGAAAGTGATCTTCTCATCCATCTGGCAGTGTGATTATGACTTCGAATAAATAGGTTATTGATGGATGTATACTACAATTCTAGTAGATGATTAGAGAAGCGTTCCCGGCCTGTCTGGCCGGGAGATGATTAAGACGTTTCACACCCTGTCGGTCTCCATCCATGTCTCGGTCCTGTTTCCCGAGATGAGGAAGAGGAAGATGACGAGGATGACGATCATAGCGATACCGAACGGAACGCTTATGGTCTGTACCGCAAGCCCTGCGATGATCGCCACGGCGTTGATGCCGGTGATCGCAAGGAGCGAAGGATAGTTGCCCTTTCCGTTGGAGTAGAGATAGCCTGCACCCGCGAAGAACAAGACCGCGATCAGGAGGCCCAGCCCTACACCCCAGAAGATGTTGTCAATGTTACCCTCGAAACCGTTGACCATGGATGCTATCGCTACGATACCACCGATGGTGCCGAGTGCGGAGGCGTAAATGACGTTCTTAGGTCTGCCTTCCATAGTTATACCTGGTGCTCCCCATCGGGTCGTTCCCTTTTAACCTTTTACTTATAGTTATGGCGTGAAGGACGTGTCTGGATGCCAATTATGTGGTGATGATGTATGGGATGACGGATTTCAGAGGTCCGTACGGCCCATGATGATCCTGCGGATGGTACGGTAACGCATCATGCACGTGTGGTACTGAGCGGTGATGACCTTGTAGTACTGGCCCTGATAGCTCACACCGATACCGTTGCGGACGGACGCCAGTCCCTCGAGTTCCTTCAGGGGCATCCTCATGTCGGTATGCTCACCTTTGATGATGATGTCGTTGTACGTCATCTCCACAGTGACATCGGTATCGAGGATCTCGGTGTCGTTACCGTTCATCTTCTTCAGTTCGCAACCGTGATCGCTGGCGATGACCATATCCGGATCGGCCTCCCAGTTGGGGAGCTCCTTCTTGAGGCATTCCTTCTGCCAGAGGTCCCAATCGCAAAGGTTGTCGAAACGGAGGTCGTCACCGACGAACAGTCCGCACTCGTCAACGGATACCCTGTATCCGCATTCGGTACAGAATAGATCGTCCTTCTCGCTCTTCAACTTGCACATGCTCTCGCATTTGGGACATCTGAAGAGGATCTTCTCCATGCGTTCGGCACGGTTCTTACGGTCGTATGGGATGTGGTGCTCTTTCTGCCAGTCGTAGACGTTGAAGTACAGGTCCTTGGCTATGAGATCGTTGATCTCGTCGGGCGTGAGCTTGGCAAGCTCCTCCTTGCTGTAGGTGTTCACAAGACGTCCGAACATGGGGCCTTTGGACTTGTTATCCGCCCACTTGGGTTTGATCAGATAGCCGCCCTCGAGTTTGCATGTGACCACGGATACGCCCATGTCCTTGATCATCTGCCCGGTCCTCTTACGTATGGCCGCGGTGACACCGTTGGCGGATTCCTCACCTTCTGCCGCGAGGTAGACGTTGATCCCCTGATCCAATGTCTGTTTGACGGCCTCCACCACCCTGTTGGCGTTCTCTCCCTTCCTGCGGTAGATACCGTTGGTGGCGGTCATGATGATCGTCCTCCTCCAAGCCTTCTTGATGAGCTCGTCGCTCATGATGTACCTGCCGTACTCGGGTATGATCTGGATGGTGCCGATGAAATCGTAATCCGTGGCATGGTTGAAGATCATGATGAAAGGACGGCTCGGGAACTCCCCTTTGTACCTCTCGGTCTTGATCTTGAACATCCTCTTACCTATGGGCAGGATCAGATATCTTACGGGGACTCTCATGAAGAACCTGTACCACCATGTGTTGCTTGGTGCCAGGTCCCTGTCGTCTACTGATGATTGCATCATTGATCACCTACCGGCGAGTCATATATGTGGACCTTCACTGAAAGGGCGAATAGCAGCAGTCCCAATCCGAATACCACGATCAGGACTATGGGTACCGCCATTGTGCTGTGGAAGATGGTCGTGAATACGGCGATGGATGCGGTCCCGATGATGGTGGACCCTTTGCTGAACACATCCAACAGTCCGAAGTATTCCCCGGTCTTCTTCTTCGGGACCATCCTTCCGAAGTACGATCTGGACAATGCCTGCAGCGTACCCTGGAACAATCCCACGCAGAATGCCATGATGAAGAATTCCGCTATGTTGTCCAGGAACAGGGCGAACACGGAGATAAGGATGTATCCTACGATGGATAACCCGATGATGTTGTGTGTACCGAACCTGTAGGCGAGCTTGTTCATCATCAGGGTGGCGGGGAATGCGACCACCTGCATCAGTAGCAGTGCCCCCAGAAGCCCTACGGATCCCAGGTCCTTGGCCTCACCGAATGCGGTGGCCACCTCGATTATGGTGTTCACACCGTCTATGTAGAAGAAGAAGGCGAGCATGAAGAGCCACATGGCCTTGTTCTTGGCTATCTCCTTGATGGTGTTGGAGAAGTATTTCAGATTCTCGGAGATCGTCTTCGTCTGGATCTCATTGTAGTGTGTCTGTTCATAGTTCTTGAACAGTGGG
>JAFSYZ010000211.1 GCA_017455785.1 Candidatus Methanomethylophilaceae archaeon | reverse complement strand
TGTCATGATTCCGTTCGTAGTGGTCGGAGTGATGAAGCTCCGCAAGATTCTCAGGGAGAATCCGGAACAGAAGATGACGGTCGCCCTTTCAGGTGCGTTCGTTTTCCTTCTTTCATCACTCAAACTGCCGTCGGTGACAGGATCAAGCTCACACCCAACAGGTACGGGAATTGCTGTTGTATTGTACGGAGTAGGAGTATGTTCAGTACTCTCCGCCATCGTTCTGGTTTTCCAGGCATTGCTCCTGGCCCACGGCGGATTCACAACACTCGGAGCGAACTGTGTCTCCATGGGTATCATCGGACCCCTCTGCGGTCTGATCGTATGGAAGGCCCTCAGGGGAGCCAACGTCGGTGTCACCATCAGTATGTTCTTCGCAGCTGCTGTCGCTGACCTGATGACATATGTCGTCACAGCACTCCAGATGTCCCTGAACGTCGTCACTGCAAGCGGTGCTAGCTTCATCGACAGTTTCGTCGACTTCATATCAGTATATGCGGTCACACAGGTCCCGCTCGCAATCATCGAGGGTATCATCTTCGCTATGTTCGCACTCTACCTCTCATCGGCCAAGCCCGAGATCTTCGGTATCGCGGACGAGAACACGATCAACCCATTCGTTGGAGTCAAGTCGGAGGAATGAGTATGGCACTGACCAAGAACCAGAAGATTTACATCGTCGGATTCCTGCTCATCGCTGTATTGGTGATATGCACACTCGCATTCGTGTCAGGCGACTTCGGCGGATCGGACGATTCCGGAGGACAGGCCGCTGAGAAATGGGGATATATCCCATGGACCGGCAACTGGATGGAGGACATCGGATTCGAGCTGCCCTCTGAGACAGAGTCACTGCTGTTCGCTGTCCAGGCAGCGATCGGTGCGATTATCATCGGTTTCTTCATAGGTTGGCTATACGCCAGGAAACAATAATCAGTGAACTGAGGGGGACCTGTGTCGGAACAATTAGAGATGGACGAGCTGGCATACAGCTCGCGTATGGTCGACTGGGCACCCCTCGGCAAACTCCTTTTAGTATTATCATTGATGATAGTCGGGCTCATCACCAATAGTTTGGTGGTGCCCATCATAACGTTCTGTATAGGATTGCTGCTGATGGCGTATTCGACGAATATGAGGATACCGCTAATCTTAGCGGTCGCTATCGGTGAGGCGATCCTCATCATGATCATTGGTAGCGGGATGATCTCTATTATGGGGGATGTGAATTCACCCGCACTCTGGACAGGCAACATACTGTGGATAGACATCCACATGACGGAACTGAGTTTCAACAATGCGTGGCAGATCTTCGTCCGTGCCGTTGCCGGTGTCACACTGATGCTGTCATTCGCAAGCTCCACGCCCATACCGCATCTGGCCCAGGCGTTCAGGAGTCTTCACTGTCCCAACGAGATCACCGAGTTGGTCGTACTGATCTACAGGTACGCGTTCCTTCTCTTGGAGAGGTTCCTGGTGATGCTCGATGCAGCGCAGTGCCGTCTCGGATACAACGGGGCGATGACGGCGATGAAATCATACGCAGGTGCAATGACAGGTACCTTCATCTTCTCCATGGAACTGGCGGAGAAGTCGGAAGCGGCCTTGGCCTGCAGGAATTATAAGGGTTATTTCCCCCTGTTCCATCCTCCTAAGAAGATGACCATAATGTGGGTCATCGTCTCGATCGGATTGGCGGTGGGATTGTATTTCTTCGGAATGTACTCCGCGGATTGGATCAACATGGCGAAGGTGTTCGCACCGTTGTTCGGGTGGCAGATATGAGTGCGATATTCGAGTTGGAAGACATAACATTCGCTCACCATCAGAACCTAAAGCCGGTGATGGACGGTTTCAGTCTGAAGATAGAAGAGGGCTCGCACACCGCCATATTGGGGGCCAACGGTGCGGGTAAGACGACATTGTTCTACACGTTGACAGGTGTGTACAAGCCTCAGAAGGGACAGGTGCTCTACAAGGGCGAACCGTTGGAGTACACACAGAAGGGACTGCAGAGGATACGTTCGGAAGCGGCCGTGGTGCTGCAGAATCCCGATGAGCAGATATTCTGTTCATTGGTGGAGGAGGACATAGCATTCGGTCCCCTCAACCTCGACCTCCCGAGGGATGTGGTGGAGGAACGCGTGGATGCCGCGCTGAAGGCTGTCAGGATGACGCCATTCAGGAAGCGTCCTTTACAACAGCTGTCCGGAGGACAGAGGAAGAGGGTCGCCATCGCCGGTGCATTGGCGATGCAGCCCAAGGTGATGGTAATGGACGAGCCCACGGCGGGATTGGATCCCCAGGCGTCCATGGAAGTTATCGAGTTGGCTGAGAAGTTGAGTCTCAGCGGCGTCACCGTACTCATTTCAACTCACGATATAGATATTGCATACAGATGGGCAGATGTCTCCAGTGTATTGAATCACGGGAAGATAGAGTTCTCCGGAGATTCGAACGAATTCTATTCCAACACGGAGATGGTCTACAGGTGCGGCCTTCTGGTCCCATCGATGTTCGCTATGAATAATGATGTTTCAACGATCAGGGGGCAGGAACCGTCCCCGTATCCGAAGAACGTATGCGAGTTCAGTGCCAAGTTCTGCGATAATGTGAAATCGGGCAGGGTGCTGCTCACTCCGTGCGACCAGGAATGCGCCGCAGAGAAGTACGAGGCGGCCACCAGCGATATGAAGGATGCTTACACCGCCGTGTACGGTTCAGATGTGAGATATGCACTAACGGACAGGAACATCGACATCATGTTCGATGCCCTCGATTCGTGTATGACGGAAGCCATCAGGGGCAACGACAGCATCCTGTTCTACGACAGGATCTATAAACCGATAGTGGAAGCTCAGATAGAGAGGCTGAAGGGATTCGGTTTCGACGTGGACACGGAGGTGTTCGAATGAACGGTTCCATACTCGAGGCCAAGGATACATGCTATGCATACTCCAAGAAGGGACCCAAGGTCCTGGACTGCATATGCATCAATATCCACAAGGGTGTGAGATCGGCACTCCTGGGTGCCAACGGTGCAGGTAAATCCACACTGTTCAGCGTATTGAACGCACTTTACAAACCTGAGAAAGGTACCATATTATTCGACGGTCAGCCGTTGTCCTACAGGCACAAGGGCATACTGAAGATGCGCGCACAGGTATCGATCCTGTTCCAGAATCCCAACGACATGATGTTCAAGCCTTATGTTGAACAGGATGTGGCCTACGGTCCCGAGAACCTAAAACTGCCGAAGGAGGAGGTCGAGAAGAGGGTCGAGGATGCATTGTTCGCCGTCGGGATGCAGGACTTCCGTAAACAGCCCATCATGAAATTGTCCTACGGACAGAGGAAGAGGGTGACCCTTGCGGGAGTATTGGCGATGAGACCCAGCGTTCTCATTATGGATGAGCCCACCGCCGGATTGGACCCGCAGATGGCATACGAGGTCATGGAGATCGCCGATCAGCTGCATTCCTCGGGTGTGACCGTGATCATGTCATCTCATGACACTAACCTCACATACGCATGGGCCGATGAGATCCATGTCCTCCACGGAGGCAAGTGCATATATTCGGGTGCACCGGAACCGTTCTACGACGATCACAGGCTGGCACAGAAAGCAGGCCTTCTCCAACCGCACGTGTTCCAGATGAACAAGACCTTGTCCGAGAATGGAAAGATGGAACTGCTCCCGTATCCCAAGACACAGACCCAGATGGCCGTCAAGATGGCCAACTGCGGGGACAGGGACTTCGGTTCCCTGCATATAGTCAAGGTGACCGAGGGTGTCGATCCATCCACGGTCATAGCCGAGAAGGGATTGCAGGATACGCCCAAGGGATTGTTCGGTCTGTCTGCAAGAGGGGCTCATGACAAATACGGTTTCAGTGTGGATTACCTCTACAACGGACCGGAGAACTGCATCATGAACTGCCTTTCCGGTAAGGATTCCGTCCTGATCTGCGACCCGCTGATGTTGGATAAGGCCGAATCATCGGCGGATTTCATCAACAGCAACAGATATGGAAGGATCGACGTGGACGTAATTTGAGGTCGATTGATCGTCAATCGAAATTCCGGTTAAAATCTGTGAACCCATTTTTAACCTGAACTTGTTCGGGTATCCTGAATGGTCCAAAACCTCTTGATCCGGAATATCCTGCGGAC
>JAFSYZ010000210.1 GCA_017455785.1 Candidatus Methanomethylophilaceae archaeon | reverse complement strand
GAGAAACCGGTCGATGTCGAGGCCACATTCACCAAGAAACCGAAAGGTAGGGTGATACTCGATGATGAGGTGGAACCCTTCGGTCCATCAGCACGCATGGAGGACTTCAAATCAGGTAACGGCAGGTTCCAAAAATACCTCGAACGCAGCTTCTACGATACGGATATGAAGGCGAAGGATGCTGTGACCAATGCTTACAGGAACGGTACCCTTATCTCGGAGATACAGAAGGCGTTCTCGGTAGGCACAATGGGTGTTGACAAGAACAGACGGTTCGTACCAACGAGATGGAGCATCACAGCGGTGGATGACATCATAGGAAAGGACCTTTTGAAGACCACCAAGTTCTATCCCACCATTGACGAATTCAGAGTGTACGACCTGGTGGCGTTGGACAACAGATGGTCCATCCTGCTGATGCCGTGCACATGGAGATTCGAACTGATCGAGGCATGGTATCCTGATACCACCTGGAATCCTACAGGGAAAACGATCGAGATGATCTCCGATCATGAGTTCTTCGACGGAAGGACTGATTACGCCCACATCGGCGGATGCTATTATGCATCCAGGATGGCCATAAATGAACTGTTGACCAAGGAGAGGAGAACGGCAGGAGCGGTCATATTCAGGGAGGCCCACCCGGGATATGTCATGCCCGTAGGTGTTTGGAATGTAAGGGAAAGGGTGAGAGAGGCATTGACCACCACACCTTACAAGTTTGATACACTAGAGGGTGCACTGAAGCATATAGATGGAATAATGGACATCCCGCGCAAGGTATGGCTCCATCATTCGGGCATATTGAAGGATTTCATGATACAGAGGAGGATAGAGGATTTTGTCTAGTCTTTTCGAGTTCTCCGGAGAAGATGCAGAGCCCATGGCGAGATACGAACTCGTCCGGTGCAAAAGAGCACTCTCACCTTCCGCATTACCGGATATGGACTATGCATTGAACCCCTATTCCGGATGCGAACACGGGTGCGTCTACTGTTACGCTCCCGAGGTCACCCACTCGGAATGGTCCACATGGCGTGTGGTACGTGTGAAGACCAACATAGTCGAGAGGATGTCCAAAGAACTGCCGTATGTCGAAGGCGTTATCGGTATCGGTACCGTCACAGATCCGTATCAATCCGTAGAGAAGAAATTCGAACTCACCAAGGCCTGTCTTGAGAAACTCCAGAAAGAGGACAGAAGAATCCATCTGCATACGAAGTCCGACCTGATCCTCAGGGATATTGATCTATTGAAAAGGATGAAAGGTATGATAGCTTTGACCATCACAGGCATAGATGACAGATACTCGAAGATGACCGAACCGGGGGCGCCCCTTCCATCAAGACGCCTGGAGGCACTGAGGGTGCTGACCGATGAGGGATTGGATACATATGCACTGATAGGCCCGGTATTGTCTCACCTGAAAGGTAAAGAAGATGAATTTTCGAATGCCGTGGCGGGGACCGGCGTCAAAAAGGTATACATCGACAAGTTGAACGGAAGGCCCCTCCTAAGTGCAAGATTGGCCCGCATGAACATTACCGATGGCGGAGCAACGGTGATTGAAAAGATCAAGGAGAATCTGTCTGCAAAGGGTATCGATGTGCATGATGTCTTCGAAGGCCAGACATTCGTCTGACCGTCTGAAGAGTAATAATCAATTTACATAACTTTATATAGAAGCACTATTTTACTCCCATTCATAGTAAGGAGTATCGTATCATGTACGGATCCGGAGGAAGCAATCAACCAATCATCGTCCTCAAAGAGGGCACTGAGAGAAGCAAGGACAAGGAAGCACAGTTCAACAACATCGCAGCCGCAAAGGCAGTAGCTGATTCCGTCAGGTCCACACTGGGACCCAAGGGAATGGACAAGATGCTCGTTGACTCCGTTGGAGACGTCACAGTCACTAACGACGGTGTGACCATCCTCAAGGAGATCGATGTACAGCACCCCGCGGCCAAGATGGTCGTCGAGGTCGCAAAGACACAGGACGCAGAGTGCGGTGACGGAACGACCACAGCCGTCGTCCTCGCAGGAGAGCTCCTCAAGCAGTCCGAGACACTCATCGATCAGAACATCCACCCCACAGTAATCACCAACGGATTCAAGCTCGCAGCGGAGAAGGCAGTCGAGATCCTCAACAAGATCGCTGTCTCATCCGACGACGACAAGCTCCTGAAGGAGGTCGCAGGAACCGCCATGACGGGTAAGTCCATCGGCGGAGAGGGCGAGCACCTCTCTGAACTCATCGTCAAAGCAGCAAGGGCCGTCCAGGTCGACGGAAAAGTTGACACGGCGAACATCAAGATCGAGAAGAAGACCGGAGGCAACATCAGCGAGACCTACATGGTTGAAGGCCTTGTAATTGACAAGCAGAGGGTCCACCCCCGCATGCCCAAGGTCGTCAACAAGGCGAAGATCGCTCTCCTGACAACACCACTCGAGAACAAAAAGCCCGAGGTAAGCGCAGAGATCAGCATCTCCGACCCCACATACATGCAGTCATTCCTCAACGAGGAAGAGGCAACACTCAAGGCAATGGTCGACAAGATCGCATCCGCAGGTGCTAACGTCGTCTTCTGCCAGAAGGGAGTCGATGACCTCGTGCAGCACTACCTCGCAAAGGCAGGTATCCTCTGCTTCAGGAGGCTCAAGGAATCCGATATGGTCGCACTCTCCAAAGCAACTGGAGGTAACCTCGTCGGTGAGATAATGGAGATCAAGTCCAGTGACCTCGGAGTCGCAGCCAAGGTAGAGGAGAAGGAAGTCGGAACAGAGTCCATGTGCTTCGTCACCGGCTGCAAGAACCCCAAGGCAGTGTCCATCGTCATCCGCGGCGGTACAGAGCATGTCATCGCCGAGGTCGAGAGGGCAATGGAGGATGCGATCCGTGTCGTCGGTGTCGCAATCGAGGACGGAAAGGTCGTCGCTGGTGCAGGTGCACCCGAGATCGAGGTCGAGCTCAGGCTCGCAGAGTACGCTTCCACCATCGGCGGAAGGGAGCAGCTCGCCATCGAGGCATTCGCCAAGGCAATGGAGATCATCCCCTGGACCATCGCGGAGAACGCAGGTATCGATTCGATCGACGCCATCATCAAGCTGAAGACAGCCCACGACAAGACCAAGAAGAGAGGAATCTACTTCGGTCTCGACCTGGACACAGGAGAGGCAGTCGATATGCTGAAGCTGAAGGTCGTCGAACCCCTCAGGGTCAAGGTACAGGCCATCAACTCCGCAGCAGAGGTTGCCAACATGGTCCTCAGGATCGATGATGTCATCGCTTCCCGCAGGGCACCCCCGATGAACCCCATGGCCGACCCCAACATGGGCGGTCCCGGAATGTCCGGCATCGGCGGAATGATGTAAGCGAACAAACCATAACATTTCTGAGGGGCTCCGGCCCCTCACAACCCCACCCTTCTGAAACGATTGATTCCGTGGCATCAACTATTTTGAGTGATTCACGGTGATTATGGCCATTTTCTACCGTATTTTACCATCTATTCGATGGGCTAAAAATGTCGATAGTTAAACTATCAGTTTTACAGATTAAGTTGGAAAAATTAATTAAAATGCTGCAAATGAAACGTACATTATTTATATACCCGATTTCCATTTAAATATCGGGATGGATGCACAACAGAGCTTGCGTGCCGCTCTGTACGCTAGGGTCTCGACTGAGGAACAAGCTCAGGAGGGATTCTCATTAGACGCACAGATGGCCCGTTTGGAGGACTACTGCGTATCTATGGGCTGGGAGATAGCCGATAGGTATCGTGAGGAAGGCCACTCCGGAAGAAAGACTGTTAATCGTCCAGAGTACAACCGCATGATGTCGGAGAAGGACAAATGGGATGTCGTCCTTGTACTCAAGATGGATAGGATCCACAGGAACAGCATTCATTTCACTCAGATGATGAGTGATCTGAAAGACTGGAACAAGGACTTCTGTTCCATAAACGAGAACTTCGACACCAGCACCGCGGTTGGAAGGCTCGCCATGGACATGGTGCAACGTATTGCACAATTCGAGAGCGAGCAAATAGGTGAAAGGGTGAAAGCAGGTATGGAACAAAAAGCGAAATTCGGAAAAGGTCTTCTCGGTTCGCCGAATCCTTATGGATACGAGATCAAACAGGGCAAGCTGACAGTCAACGATGATGAGAAGTATGCGGTCAGAGCGATCTACAAGATGTGCTCATCAGGATATTCGATCTCCACTGTGACCAACTATCTCAACGATGCACTGATACCGGCCAAGAAGGGCGGTAAATGGCACAGACAGGAGATAGAGAAGATCCTTCACAACCCGATCTACGCGGGATACGTCAGATGGGACAACATCATCAGACAGGGGGATCACTCTGCTATCATTGACAGGGACCTGTACGAGTCGATCAACGGCCCTCTTAACATCACGGTCTGATGACGGAAGCCAATCGTGTAGCGATATATGTCCGTGTTTCAACGGACGAACAGGCTTTGAGGGGCTTCTCGATACCCGATCAGTTGATGAAGCTCGAGGCCTACTGCAGGTCCAGGAATCTGCAGATCGCCGATGAGTACATCGATGATGGGTACTCCGGAAGAAGCCCCAAGAGGCCTGGATACCAACGTATGTTCTCCGAGGAGGAGAGGAAGAAGTGGGATGTAGTCCTAGTCCTTAAAATGGACAGGATACACCGTAACGCCAGGGAATTCATGGCCATGATGGATGACCTGAACAGGCACCATCAGAATTACCTCTCAGTAATGGACAACATCGATACAAGCAATGCCATCGGCAGATTCGTTATGGACACTTTGCAGCGTATAGCACAGCTTGAAAGTGAACAGATAGGAGAGAGGACACACCTGGCAATGAGACAGAAGGCAATCTCGAACGATGGAATAATGGGATTCAACCCGCCTTTCGGTTACACCATCAGTGACGGAGGATTGACTACTGTGGAGGATGAATCCATAGTGGCCAAACGCATTTTTTCGGATTATCTCTCTGGCATGACGATGGACGATATCGCAGCGAACCTGAACAACAGTCTTACCTTGACCAGAAGAAGGAACAAATGGAATAAGTTCAACCTCAGGAACATCCTTCACAACCCGGTATATGCCGGATACATGAGATGGGAGGACATCCTGATCAAACATGATGCTGATGCCGTGGTAACAGTTGATGAATTCAACACCGTGCAGAACCTGATGGCATCAAAAGTGAGGGATCCGAACAAGAGGAATCCTGAGCTGATCGATATCGAGAACAAGAGATCCGTTCTCGTCTGATTACACTTTTATAACTCATTTATAATACCTGCAGATATGAAGAAAATCAAGAAGGACGTTTGGGTGAAGATTGTTGCAATTTTCATTGTCCTGCTCTTCGTCGGTACCGCAGTGATCGTTGCAGTATCGTCTATCGTAAAATGATGGAGGGTTTGCCCTTCATCCTTACCTTTTTCTAAATGGTTGTAAGATGGTGATTTAACTTAATTAATTAAGCTGATAGCTATATTAGCATAATTAATTAAAGTCATTTTATTGCAATAATTACTAATCATTATTAATAAAGCTGATAACTTAATTTACAATATTAATAATGATATATTCAATCATGTGATTAGTAATACGCCAGGATTCCGAAAATCGAATCTATCTACAAAAATTAAGCAGATATCTAAACAAAAATGATTATTTTATCAAAACAATAACGTGTTACATTTATCCTAAATAGGATAAAAATCTATGAGCCAGACAGTAAAAGTACCCAAAAAATAGTAAGAAAAGGGGAAACCCAGGGATTTTATAGAGTCATTTCATTAAAGTGGAAGAGGTGCACTCATGGAGTTACAGCAATGGTTGGGAGAGGACAATCAGCTTGGAATTGATATTTGGAACAAGAAATACTGTCATGACGGAGAGAGTTTCGATCATTGGTTGACCCGTATCTGTAACGGGGATCAGGAACTCATAGAACTCGTCAAGCAGAAGAAATTCTTATTTGGAGGAAGGATCCTCGCCAACAGAGGCCTTCATAAATCCGGATTGAAAGTCACATTGTCCAACTGTTATGTTGTTTCCCCGCCTGAAGACTCCATCGAATCAATTTTCGAGACCGCCAGCAAACTGGCAAGGACGTTCAGTTACGGTGGAGGCGTAGGAATAGACCTCTCCAAATTGGCACCCAGAGGCGCCAAGATCAACAACACCGCATCGGAGACATCCGGTGCAGTTTCATTCACGGACCTCTACTCCATGGTGACAGGACTCATAGGCCAGCATGGAAGAAGAGGAGCATTGATGCTCACCCTCTCATGTGAGCACCCCGATCTGGAAGAGTTCATGTCGGTCAAAACCGACCTGGAAAGAGTGACCAAGGCGAACATGTCCATACGCATGACCGACAAGTTCATGAATGCTGTCGTGAACAAGCAGAAGTTCAAACAGACATTCACACGTCCAGAGACAAATGATGTCACTGTGAAGGAGATCGATGCACATGAGTTCTTCAAGAAGATGTGCTATGCCAACTGGGATTTCGGAGAACCCGGATGTCTGTTCTGGGACAGGATCGAAGCATGGAACCTCCTCTCCGAGTTCCCTGACTATCACTACGCTGGTACCAACCCATGTGCTGAAGAGCCCCTTCCAGCAGGAGGCAGCTGTCTTCTCGGTAGCATGAACCTCGCAAACTTCCTCGATGAGTTCAACGAGTTCGATGAAGAGGAGTTCAGAAGGGCCATAAGGATCTGTGTAAGAGGCCTGAACGATGTCCTCGATGAGGGACTTCCCCTCCACCCGTTGCCTGAACAGAGGGAATCCGTCCGTGACTGGAGGCAGATCGGATTGGGAATCATGGGTCTTGCTGACCTGATGATCAAGATGGAGATCACCTATGGAAGCCCCGAGGCAATTGAGTTCTGTGACCGGATCGGAAAGATAATGGCTGACGAGGCCATGAAAGCATCCGCATTGCTGGCCAAGGAATTCGGTGCTTTCCCCATGTGCAACAAGGACCAGATCCTTGCCTCACCCTACTTCAAATACAATGCATCACCGGAAACTGTCGACCTGGTGAACAAATACGGACTCAGGAACTCACAGCTCCTGACCATCGCACCTACAGGTACCCTCTCCACCATGCTGGGTATCTCCGGAGGTATAGAACCCGTATTCGCTAACTATTACGTCAGGAGGACCACATCGCTCTCTGACCATGACGAGTACTACAAAGTTTACACGCCTGTCGTCAAGGCCTACATGGACAAGCACGGTATCACCGATGACCTGGACCTCCCCGGATTCTTCATCACGGCACAGAACCTCGATTATAAACAGAGGTTGCAGATGCAGGGAACCTGGCAGAAGCACATCGATGCTTCGATCAGTTCCACAGTGAACCTGCCCAGCGAATTCCCTGAGGAGAAGGTATATGATCTCTACATCGAGGCATGGAAGACCGGATGTAAGGGAGTCACCGTATTCAGGGACGGATGCAAGCGTCTCGGAATCCTTACCACAAAGGAAGAGAATAAAGAGGAAAAGAAAGAGGAGAAGAAGATCAAGAGAGGATTCGTCGAGAACGTCGAGGATGATGTTGTCGGTAAGAAGAGGAAACTCGTCACAGGGTGCGGAAGCTTGCACTGTACAGCATTCTTCGATCCCCATTCCGGTCAGCTTCTAGAAGTATACCTCAACAAGGGTTCCACCGGCGGTTGTAACAATTTCATGATCGGACTCTCAAGGATGATCTCGTTGGCCGCACGCAGCGGATGTGAGATCAATGCGATCATCGATCAGCTCAAGAGTTGCGGCTCATGCCCGTCGTATGTTGTACGTACTCATACGCAGCACGACACCAGCAAAGGATCTTGCTGTCCGATGGCAGTCGGTTACGCTCTCATGGATATGTACAAGGAGATGCAGAGGGAGATCACAAACACCCCGTTCGAACCTCCAAAGGAGAACAAGAACAAGAAGGTCATCAACCCCTGTCCCAAGTGCGGAGAGGAGCTCGAATTCCAGGGCGGATGTAACGTCTGCAAGAATTGCGGATGGACCAAGTGTGACTGAGGCGCATTTTTGCGCCTCTTTCCCCAAACTTCTTAAAAATTTTCACTGATTTTGGCCATTCCTTTATAAACGAGCGGAAACGGCCCTAGAATCGATTTTGATACTTTAAGCGATAGACTACTCGACTCAAGGACACTTTTTCGATTTAAAGGGCATTTCTGAAGACGTTTTTTTTTGGTGATTTTTGAACAAAAAAGGCATTTAAGCCACAATCTCTAATTGCTGATCGGAATTATGAATGTTTGGAGTAGTAATTAGTATTTTATTAACTTAGTTTAGTTATTAGCTTAATTAATATTTATCTATCGATTTACATATGATTTTGTTATGTAATGTAGTTATCAGCTTAATTAATTATAATGAATTGAAACAATTAGTAATAATATATCTGATATAGTAATCAGCTTAATTATTTTAACATTAACACTAGATTATGATCATCAGGCCATGGGTATAAGGCAATTATACTGAAAAGTAGGGGGTAAAATGAACATTTGAATAAAACTGCGCTTTAATTAAGTTGATATTCGGGGTACCGTTGGGGACAAATATTCGACTAGATCATGAGCAATTTCTATCAAATTCCTATTAAAAATGCCATTTTTACTCCATATTTTACAAGTTCTCTGTGAAAGATTGAATTTAATTAATCTAATTTAGTAATCACCTTAATTTTTATTAAATAAGCAATTATGATTTGTTAATTCGTGATTAATTAATTGAGTTAATTTACTAGCTTAATTAATCAAAGATAAATCTAGTTGCAATTGATAATTCGATAATAATTAATTAAATAAAGTT
>JAFSYZ010000209.1 GCA_017455785.1 Candidatus Methanomethylophilaceae archaeon | reverse complement strand
GAAACGTTGAAGAGGATGGTTCTTCCCATGTTCGCAGCCTTCTTATTCCTGTTGACGGCGGTCAACAAGAACGGTCTGATGACCGTATTGGGATTCGTGGCATTCTCCGTCGCCGTGATAATCGTCATCATCGTTCTGACGGCTTTGATCTACTATGCGTTCTTCGAGAGGAAACTGGTCGATCAGATAATATCGAAATGGAAGGTCTACCGTCCTGTATCCCTGCTCGTGGAGATAGAGGATGAGGATGAGAAGAAGGATGTTTATCCCGGTACCCCGAAAAGGGACACCGGGAGCTTCGCCGACTTGGAACTCAGAGATTAGATTCGTTCATCCTTCCGGGTCCAGCCAATGATGTCAGGATCGGGAGGAAGATCTTACCCGAGGCGTATCCTTCGGTCCTGTTCAGACCGATAAGCTCAGGTTCCTTCTCGTTCGTGATGTTGACCTGGCACTTCTGATATTTGCCTTCCACTTCTACGAACGGCATCTCCATGTTGTCCTTCGCTACCGCAAGAATGACATCAGCCATCGACTGGATCTGCTCAGGGGTGTAATCGTCAGGTACCGTAACGATGAACGAGTGCACCTCCGTGGATCCGTTGAACAGATGCAGCACTTCGGATTTCTCCATCAGTGCCTTGAACTCATCGTATCCTTCCTTGTCAGCGGCCAGTTCGAGGATCCTTGCTTTCCAGACGTCTGCAAGTTCCAGGTACATCGCTTCCTTGCCGAGAATCTTCCACATGACTGGAGGATGGTGGAACATAGTTAAACCATTTTGCCAAAGCTCCCCGTCCTATACCATCGCGTATATAAACAGGGTGAGTATACACACGATTGTTGAGTTAACATGGCAGAGTTCACTGTGACACCATGGGAAGTGACGGGCGATATCGATTACGACGAGCTCCAGAGGAAGTTCGGTACGGTACCGATAGATGACGATCTTCTCAAGAGACTCTCCGGATACGGGGAGCTGCACCCGATGCTTAAACGTGGGATATTCTACTCCCACAGGGACATGAACGTCCTGTTGGACAAGTACGATGCAGGTCATGAGTTCACATTGTACACCGGGAGGGGACCTTCCGGGAACACGCATCTGGGTCACATGATGCCGTGGATATTCAACAAGTGGATACAGGACACGTTCAAGGTACCTATGCTCTTCCAGATGACGGATGACGAGAAGTTCCTGTTCAAGGACCTCACCCTGCACGACACGAGGAACATGGCATACGAGAATGCATTGGACTTCGTCGCACTCGGATTCGATCCCGAGAGGACGAAGATCATTCTCGACACGGAATGCGTGAAGACTCTGTACCCTATCGCACTGAAGGTGGCGAAGAAGGTCACCTTCTCGACAGCCAAGGCGGTGTTCGGTTTCGAGAACTCCAGTAATATCGGTCAGATATTCTTCACAACGATGCAGGCCGCACCGGCGTTCCTTCCCACCGAGATTGAGGGTAAGGAGGTACCTTGTCTCATCCCCTGCGGTATAGACCAGGACCCGCACTTCAGGGTCTCGAGGGATGTCGCACCAGGCCTCGGATATCCAAAGCCGTGCATGCTGTACTGCAAGATGTTCCCCGGATTGAACGGAGGGGACAAGATGTCATCATCCGATGAGAATGCAACCATATACACCACAGATACGCCGAAGGCCGTCAAGAAGAAGGT